>CALRHO010000027.1 GCA_943359405.1 Candidatus Nomurabacteria bacterium | reverse complement strand
TATTCACACGGCATGCATGCCGACGCCAGTGCCAGCCTCCTTCATAACACTAATGATCTACGTCAAACGTACTTTACCTCGCACCACGAGCGAAGCTGAGGCGCTTAGCCGCTTTGGAGAAGCGGTAACAACCTGGGAGAATAGTTTTAGGGGTGAAATCGTGCTACCCTTGAGCGGCGGTTTTGACTCTCGCCTACTCAATCACTTCATCACTGATAAAACCCGGGTGCGGGCTTTTACTTATGGTACCTCCGAACCCCCATCCCGGTCATTTGAAGTAATGAATGCCCACGCCATTGCGACGGCCCTCGGCGAACAGTGGGAACGGATTGACCTGATTGATTTCTTTAGTCGCATTGATGCCTGGGAGCAACTCTATGGTCCAGCTACCCACGCCCATGGTATGTACCAACTCGAGTTCTTTAGCCACCTCAAGACTCGCGTCAGTGCTGACGCACAAGTACTCAGCGGCATCATTGGCGATGCCTGGGCTGGTAGTGTAAAAATTCCCGATATTACTTCGCCCGCTTTATTGACCCCGCTTGGATATTCACACGGCATGCATGCCGACGCCAGTGCCAGCCTCCTTCATAACACCAATGATCTACGTCAAACGTACTTTACCTCGCACCACGAACAGCTTCGTGACCCACGCTGGCGCGTCCTTGAATCCATGCGCTTTAAGATGGTGCTACTCTCGTACCTCCTGACCGTACCACGCTCGCTAGGACTTCCCACCTGGTCACCGTTTATCGTTCCCGAGGTCGCGCTCGGTATGCTCACTATCGACCCGGTACGCCGGGTCAACCGAGCCTGGCAACGTGACTTTTTTGCCAAGTATCCGGAGCTCAATGTCGAACGTCGCCTATTTAAAGACCGCAAAAACACCCTCAACCTCCAGGCACTGCGCACCCAGAAGCCCCTACCGCCACTCCAGATTTCAGTACTCGGTGAGTATGTGAAGCCAGCCTACATCGAGTGGATTAACACCACCCTCGCGCGCGCACCAAAAACACTCGCCTATAAGCGTCTCCGTTCGCTTCCTGCCTCAATCTTTTATCTCTTTCCCGGCATCCACACCCTCCCTAGTCGCCTGGGTCTCGACCCCTATACGCTCAAGAGTGAAGAAAGCAAGGCACTGAACGCCTACTTGGTGCTTCACCCTATACAGACCGTACTAAACATGCGACGATAATTCCACTATGACCCGCCTCCTCTTTGCTGGTGACCTACTGGTTACCAAAGACCACACAAAAATCGCCGATACTACCCTCACTGACTTTATTGGTACCCACGACATTGCTTGGGTAAACCTCGAGGGCCCACTGTCGGCTGACACGATGCCAATTACTAAAATTGGTTGCCCGCTTGTCCA
Organism: Candidatus Nomurabacteria bacterium; assembly: GCA_943359405.1. GTDB lineage: Bacteria > Patescibacteriota > Minisyncoccia > Phycocordibacterales > UBA918 > OLB19. The sequence continues at coordinate 7,848 of CALRHO010000027.1, read as the reverse complement.
AGCTCCAGACACCACCGCTACGCTTCTTAAGGATACCGGCTTCACCCACATAGCCCTCGCGAATAACCACATCGCAGACTACGGCCTGGCCGGAATCACCGCTACTACGGCTCGATTGAGTAACTTCATCACCCTTGGGGCAGCTAGCACTGTCGACGAAGTCTACCGGTATCACACCGTTACACACGACGGTACGCGCTTTGGGTTTGTAAATCTTGCGGAGTGGGGCTTTGGCGCCGCCGAAGGTGACGGTGGTGGTTTTGCCTGGCTTTTTCATCCCCGCGTACCCGCACTACTCCGCATGGCCCGAGCCGACTGTGACATCCTCATTGCGATTGTGCACGCTGGAGCCGAACTGGCCACCATTCCACTCCCGCAGTGGCGCGCCCACTACCGCGCACTTATCGACGCCGGGGTCGAAATCGTCGTTGGCCACCATCCGCACGTACTACAGGGACACGAATTATACCGAGACGGTCACATCTTTTATTCGCTTGGGAACTTTCTCTTTCCAATAACCGCGCACGCTGACAATCAGATTGGCGTTGGTGGCGTACTCTCCCTATCCTTTACTGGCCACATTCTCAACGACTGGTCACTCCGACCCCTCACCCTCAAAGACGGTCTCCCCACGCTCGACGACCGACCGGAAGCAACTGCTCACGTACAAAATCTCAGCGAGCAACTGAAGAGCCCTCGGTACGAAACGATTGTCTCCGAGCTAGTCTCGAAACTCTGGCACACCCAGTATCGCCACTTCTACGAGAGTGCCGTCGGTGGCTTTCACACCTTCCGCGGCTTCCTTCGGGCACTGCGTGACCACCTCACAGGACGCCTCCCTAACCACGCACTCCTTACGCATAATCTCCGCATTGAGACTCACCGCTTTGTCGTTGAAACATACACTGCGTTCAGTTCAAAAAAATAAACCCTGGTATGCATGACCCCCTCGTTACAAAACTAAAAAAGATAATCCCCGGCCTCCCTGGCATCATAGAATTTCTGGTAACCCTAGCATGGGCTCCGCGTTATATAGGACAGTGGCGAGCGCTCAAGCAGTCAGCACGTCGTACCAGCGCTCGCTTTGATTTAAGTTTAAAAAACGCCTACCCACGCCTCCTTGACGCTACCAGCACCACGCCGTTTGACCCCCACTACATCTACCACCCGGCCTGGGCTGCCCGAATTCTTGCCGAAACCAAACCAGAAAAGCATGTCGATATCGCGTCACTGCTCGCCTTCCCTACCATCGTCTCGGCCTTCATTCCTGTCGACTACTATGACTATCGGCCAGCCAATCTCCGCCTCAGTGGGCTTGAAAGTAGACCAGGAAACTTGCACGCCTTACCGTTTGCTGACAACTCTGTTCAATCACTGTCGTGCATGCATACGATTGAGCACGTGGGGCTTGGCCGCTATGGTGACCCTATTGACTACGATGGTGACCTGAAGGCCATCGCCGAAATGATTCGTGTACTCGCTCCGGGTGGCACACTATTGTTTGTAGTACCCGTTGGCCAACCTCGCATCGAGTTTAATGCCCACCGTATCTATTCTTACGAGCAGATACGCAAGGCCTTTTCGACACTGACTCTAAAAGAGTTCTCCCTGATACCTGATGATCACAAAACCTATGGGCTCATAAAAAATGCTGATTCGAGTCTCGTTGCTGCGCAGCGCTATGCGTGTGGCTGCTTCTGGTTTACCAAATAACGTATGAATTCGCCTTCAGTTACCACAGATCTCAGTCCAATTGCCCTGTTTACCTACGCACGACCAGAGCACACGCGGCGCACGATAGAAGCACTCAAAGCCAATCACGGCGCTGCTGACAGTGAGTTATTTATTTTTTCCGACGCCGCAAAAAACGCCGCTACTGCCGATTCCGTACAAGCTGTACGTGGGTATCTCCGAACCATCACTGGTTTTAAGGGGATTGAAATCATCGAGCGCGAAAGAAATTTTGGTCTTGCCGATTCGATTGTCGACGGCGTTTCAACACTGACTGGACGCTATGGCAGGGTGATTGTACTCGAAGACGATATTGTCACCGCTCCAACCTTCCTGTCATTTATGAACCAGGCGCTCACCCTCTACACGCACGACCAAGCGGTGATGCACATCAGTGGTTACTTCTTTCCCGTTACTGATACCGAGGCAACGGTACTTCCCGAAACTTTTTTCTATAACCAAACTTCCTGCTGGGGCTGGGGCACATGGGACCGTGCGTGGCAACACTACCGCGATGATGCTGCCGGTCTTTTAAGAGACATCAAGCGGTATGGGCGCTTACGCGAGTTTGATATGGAAAACTGGTTTCGCTTTTCCTCTACCCTGCGCGCCAACGCCGCTGGCAGGCAGCGGACTTGGGCAATTAAATGGCATGCCAGCGTCTTTTTAAAGCACGGTCTCTGTCTACACCCACGCTACTCTCTTACCCACAATATCGGCCATGACGGCAGTGGTACGCACGGCCAACCAGACGAGCGCTATCACGACCTTCACTTTCCACCAACCAATCCGGTTACCATTGAGCGTGGAGAACTGATAGAATCGAGGGCGGCACGACTGTTAGCTCGAACATTTCTAGCCCAATTACAGCCACCACTTTGGCATCGCGTCCTTACTCACCTTCGTCGACTACTCTCATGATACCGAGCCCACTCACCGGCGGCGAGACCCGCCTCATCAAAACCATTCCCACCAAAAGGATAAGTGAGCTCTATGCTCCGCAGGTCGCGGTCGAACGATTTTTTTCGAACCTTTCGGAAGTGGCAATCTACGAATGTACCGACACCGGCTATCGTTTCTATCATCCACCAACCGTGGCTGGCGATGGACCTTTTTATGAAGCACTCGCAAAAGAGACACTCTACTACCTACCGTGGAAGTGGGAACATGAAATAACTGATGCTTATGTCAGACCCGGTGATACGGTACTTGAACTCGGTTGTGCTACTGGTGATTTTTTGCTTACCATGATGCGACGAAAAAAAATTAAGGCTTTGGGTACCGAACTCAATAAACAGGCTCGTCAGACCGCCGAAGCACGCGGCATCATGTTTATGCCAACAACCACTGCCGATGTTACCTGCGCCTTCCAGGTTCTCGAACACATTAGTGATGTGCGTGGGTTTATTTCACACGCTATTACGTCTACAAAACCTGGTGGTTACGTTATTTTTGGCATTCCTAATAATGACTGCTTCATCAAAGACGATCCGACCTGCTATCTCAATATGCCACCGCACCACATGGGACTCTGGACTCGAAACTCACTGCAAGCTATCACTCAGTTTTTTCCGCTTGACGTAGTTGACATAAAAACCGAGTGTCTCCAGCCACATCATTACCGCTACTACTACCAAGTACGGTTTGGCGACAAGCTGAGACCACTTGGCTTCATCGGCAAAGTGTTTAATAAGGCACTATACGAACTCATTGCTCGACCCCTCATAGCACTCCGTGCTCAGGCCATATGTGGGCACACGATTATCGTGATTTATCGCAAACGCGCATGAGTGCCATTACCTTTGTTATTCCTGCCTTTAATGCAGCGGCGACGCTCGAAGCGACAGTATTATCGATTTTTGACCAAAATTTTTCTCCTGGTGACCACGTGATTATTGTGAATGACGCCTCGACGGACCGCACCCTGCCCATCGCGCAGACCCTCGTTCGCCGCTACGCTCCACACCTCGCCCTCATCACCAACGAAACCAACCAGGGTTGTCCGGCCAGCCGCAATATCGGTATCGGGCGAGCAACGACGCCACTCATCATGAACCTTGATGCCGACAACATCCTTCTCCCGCAATCGATTACCGCACTCCGCACGGGACTAGTAGCAGCCGAGGCAGACGTCGCTGCCTTCGCGACGTATAAATACTTTATTGAAGACCCTCGTTTCATCACCCACTTCTGGCACTGTCGACCGGGAATGTTCACCTTGGCTGATTTGCTCGCTGGTCATATCAACCCCGGTCCTGGTGGCAACTTCCTCTACACCAAGCAGAGCTGGGAGCGGATTGGTGGCTACTGGGAATATGGGAAAGGTCTCCACGAGGCCTGGGGCTTTACCCTCAAACAACTCGCTGCGGGAGCTCGCATAGCAATTGTACCCAACACGGCGTATCTGCACCGGCATGGGCACGCCTCATTGTTTGCGACTGAGTCAAAGAAGAAGGCTGAAGAATATACCCTTACCAGAAAGATGATTGAACCATATCTTGATCGACTCGAACCAGATGATCGTTTATATATTGAGCAAACCCCCGCTTGGTACGAATTGCTCTCAAAGCGACCGCTTCGCCTCCGCGGCTCGGCTTTGGGACACACTGGCCACATGGAGCGAACGTGGTACGGGTACTATCTGACCATGCGGCAATTTCTAAGACTTCGTTTTTAAATCTTCACTATGATCATTATTGGCCTCAAGGGTGGTATCGGTAACCAACTCTTCCAGTATGCCTTCGGCCGGCACCTGGCCCTTCTAAATAACACTGAATTAAAGTTTGACACCGAGGGACTTCGGCGCGCTAATGATATTGGTAATATCTATCGAGACTTTGCGCTTCCTGCCTTTAATATCCCAATAGCTGAGGCGGACCGAGCCGACATTATTCGTCTCAAGTATCCACTGGGGCCACTCTCCAAGGCGTGGCGTCTTTTCCGTGGCAAAGTACTCAACGAATACCACATCAAATACCACGAACGGTTACTTGCAATCCGTGGTGAATACTATGGTGACGGCTACTACCAGTCGCCCCGCTACTTTGACGCGATTCGCCCCACCCTCCTTACCGACCTCACCCTCAAAAACCCCCTATCGCCGGGTGCTGCCACCATTGCCACCCGTATAGCGGGAGCGACGGCTGTCTCACTCCATGTGCGCCGTGGCGACTACGCAACGAACCCACGGGTAATCTACGAGTATGGCACGTGCTCTGTAGCATACTACCGTGCCGCTATGAAGCATGTCGAAACGGCCGCAGGAAAGCCGGTTACGTACTTCGTTTTCTCAGACGACATTGCGTGGGTGAAAAAAAACCTCCCCGTCGGGGCCGATACCGTTTTCATCGACGACCCGACGATTAGTGACGTCGAGTCACTCATGCTTATGAGTCAATGTACCCATAACATTGTCGCTAACAGTTCGTTTAGTTGGTGGGGGGCTTGGCTCAATCAACATCTAGAGAAACTTGTTGTCGCTCCGACGCCGTGGTTTGAACACCAACCAACCGACCCCGACCTAATTCCCGTCGACTGGGTGCGTATAGTTAAAGTATGAACAGGGTACCTCCCCGGGTAAGCATTATCATGCTCACGTATAACCGCGCAGCTTTTATAGCGGCGGCACTTAAAAGTGTCCAGGCACAATCCTACCAAAACTGGGAACTCATCATTCTCGATGACGGCTCAACAGATAACACCGAGGCTATTGTCGCGCCCTACCTACAAGATGCCCGGTTTCGCTATGTTAAAGACAGCACTAACCAGGGCCTCTATGCCCGCCGTCGGGAAAGTCTCTCGCACGCTGGCGGTGAGTATATTGCTATTCTCGATAGTGACGATTACTGGACTGATGCGGAAAAACTGATGGAGCAAGTTACCTACCTTACAAAACACCCTTCGTGCGTGGTGCTTGGGACTTTTATTACGCTCGTCGATAAAGATGGTACGGTTATTGGTAAGAACTCCTACCACACCGATGATGCCTCAATCCGACGGGCACTACTCTGGCGCAATCAGTTTGCAAACTCCAGCGTTGTCATGCGGCGCAGTGCGCTTCTAAAAACCACCGGCTACCAGAACTATGCACCCTGTGAGGATTACGAGTTGTTCCTCCAACTTGGTCACCACGGCACCTTTGGCAACCTCCCGAGCTATAGCCTTGCCTACCGCGTACACGAGAGCGGCGAAAGCGCCCGCAAAGTCAAAGTGGCCAAGCAGTCCCTCCGCGCCATCACCCGCCACCGCGCCCACTACCCCGGCTATCTTGCGGCGACCGCGAAACTCCTCCTCCTCTACCTCCTCGCCACATTGCGCATTAAATAGTAAGCGCTTTGATGTACGACGGCAGATCACGTTGTGGCTTCCAACCAAGCTCCAGTGCGGCCCGATGAATATCAACACCAGAGGACATCCGGTTTCCTGGCCGTTCCTCAAGATATTCGACTGGTCCTCCAAACATTTCTGCGACTTCGAGTACCGAATACGCATCCGGGTGACCGAGGCCATATTCATCACCCTCTCCCCGCTGCCCGACCAGCACTAGGCCATCAACAATATCGAGCACGTGCGTAAAATTACGCTTCTGGGTGCCAGGACGACGAATCTGGAGCGGTAACCCGCGGCGCCAACGCTCAGCAAAAATAGCAATCAAAGTGCCGGTACCCGTATCACTCCGCTCACGCGGACCATATACATTATAAAAATAGGTGATGGCATAGCGAATACCGTACCAGTCGGCATAGCGTTGCACGAGGTCAGTGTTCGTGGCCTTTGTCCAGGCATACGGGCTTTGATCGCGACCAATTCCAGCATCGGCAAATTTGGTAGATGAGCCAGCATAGACAAGTTTCGCCCCTGTAGCACGCACAAACTCTAGCACCGCGGCCGTACCCGTCTGGTTGCTCGCGAGTACTCGTGCCACGTCAGAAAAACTTTGCTCAGTGCGGGCGTATTCACCTAGGTGATAGACCAGATCCGGCGTCTCGGTAATCAGCGCCGCTATCGCGGCCGTACTACCCGTTCGGTATTCTACCCCTGGTACGTGATTTGCTACCAAGCCCGTTGAGTAATCGTCGAGTGAAATGACTCGGTGTCCGTCAAAGGCAAGACGCTCACAGAGATGTGAGCCTACAAACCCGGCACCGCCGGTAACAACTACTAATTTTTGCATACCCTTTACTACTTAGAAACTTCATAAAAAGTAACGATAACGAGGAACGCGGCTGCCGAGGCAGCCGCGGGATCCTGAAGGATCAGGGTGGTTTCGGCTTGACTGCAGAGCCCGGGCGCGGGGCGGTCGCAATCATGGCACCGATGACGACCATGACGAGACCAGGCCGCACCAGCGTGTGCGAAACCGCCTGGACAAAAAGGCGCATCGCCAAGTCGAACGAATCGTTACGGAACATCAATTTGTTTCCTTCTACCAGGGAATCCGTTTTCAGTTATACCCCACCACCGTCCCTGGTGCAATCTGTCGCCTTGTTACTTCTTCTTTGGCTTTGTAACTTCTAAAACTGGGTACTGCCACTCGGCGAGCAAATCGCGGTTGAGTAATGCCGACAGCGTCGTGACGTCGGCTTCAAAATATTTTGAAAGCAAAATACGTTCCCGGGGAGTGAGCGCAATCGTTGGCACCGGGAAGGCTACCTTGGCTGCCTCCATACGCGTTGCGCGCCGACGCGCCCGCAAGCGGTCGAGTCGCAGTCGCCTAGCTAGAAAACCAGGCTTCACCTCGTCTTCAATCAGTACGCTAAGTTCCTTAGGTACAAAAACCGTACTGACCTCAAGATGGTCATACAAACGCCCAATCGCCTTTCCGGCATTGTCACGAAGATCGCCCAAAGTAAGTACCAATAAATCTACCGGTGAGTAATATCCAAAGAAGCTCGAAAGCTGTCGCCCAAACTTATATGACTCAAGAAGTTTTGGCTGTGACTCTAGCCAGGTCTCAAGATCAGGCGCCCCCGTCTTACCTCGGGTCGCCGTCTCGTAAGCCGCCACCACACATTCAATCGGATCAGCAATCAGGACACAAAGTTTAGCATCCGGGTACTCACGCGAAAGTCGCGCCGCTACCCCGGGGGCTGCGAGATAACTCGTTGACCACTCCAC
>CALRHO010000026.1 GCA_943359405.1 Candidatus Nomurabacteria bacterium | reverse complement strand
TTTGGTTTAGGTGCCATAGCCACGGGCACGGGGGGCTTTGGCGTATGGAGTGCCGCTACGATCTGCTCGACCTCCTCCCGAGACTTGGTGTAGTTCTGGCGACTCGCCGCAACCACCATGTCCTTGCAAGACACTCTCGGTCGTTCGACAGGCGGGAGTGTTTGTGCCGAAAACGGCTGACTACCAATCCCATCAATCATGAGTGTGAGATAAATCTGCGCGAAGCCAAGATTCACAAGATCAGTGGCAGTAAAGCGTGGCGAAAAGACAGTCTCAAGCACCTCGGCATCAAACGGCCCTACCCGAAACGCAATCGTGGTCCCGACGTTACCAAACACCGCATTGCGCACGTCCTCCTCCATTTGCTCTATGTACTGATGGGCAATAATGAGATTAAGGTGGTATTTACGGGCCTCAGAGAGAATGTTGGCAAAGGTGGCATTAGCAAAACTCTGAAACTCGTCGACATAAAAGTAGAAGTTTGGCATCGTCTTCATGACGTCAAGCGGCAAATCAGCTCGACTCATGGCAGCGAGATAAATACGCGTGGTCAGCATGGAGCCCAAAAGGTTGGCGTTGGTCTCACCTACTAACCCTTTACTCAGGTTCATGATCAGAATTTTCTTCTCGTCCATGATTTTGCGAATATCAAAACTGGAATGTGGCTGACCGATGATATTCCGAATGAGCGGGTTTCCGGTAAACTGCCCAATCTTATTTTGGATAGCCGGGAGGGCCTCAGCCGCAAAGCGTTCTGTGTAATTGGCGAATTCCTCAGTCCAAAACGCTTTCACTGCAGGATCTTTAATATAGTCAACGACCCGAGCCCGATACCCCTTATCAGAAAAAAGGCGATTAACAGAAAGGAGTGTGGTATCAGGGTACTCAATCAGGGCCAAGAGAGCATTGGTAAGAATGTACTCCATGCGCGCACTCCAGGCATCTACCCAGATTTTTTTAAAGGTAGACATGAGTCCCGATACTACCAAGTGGCGTTTATCCGGCCCCACATCTTCCATCACGTTAAACGAAATGGGGTGCCCCATATCAAACGGTGCGAAGTAAATAACATCATTCACCCGATGTTCGGGTACATAATCAAGCAGAGTTAGTGCGGCCGAGCCGTGTGGGTCAATAAACGCCATCCCTTCCCCACTCGCAATATCTTGTGCGGCCATATTTTCGAGCAAGGTCGACTTCCCCATACCCGTCTTCCCAACCACGTACATGTGACGCTGCCGATCTTTGGCTTTAATACCAAACGGCACCTGAGCACCGCGGGCATCAGTCTTCGCAAAAAAGGTAATTTTTTCTGGATCAAATCCCATGTTGTGTCAGTATAGCAAATGAACCATGTTGCCTACTCACCGAAACGGTCAGTTAAGTACAAAAGCAGTGCCCCTACATCAGCAGTACGGCCATTAGAGCCCAGGAGTACAATCACCACATCCCGCGTCGTGCCGCCAAATGATAAGCGATGGATAGTGACCGAGGTCTGACCAGCTGCTTTAGTCTCACCAATCTTACCGCCAATAAACGTGTCATCGGTTTCCACGAGATTGAAGTTGGTGAGTTCGTCGTAGGCGTCGGTTACCCCCTCTGGTGTTGTCGCTGTATCACGCGTGAGCTCAATAATGAACGGGTAGTACTGCTTAAGATACCGGATGAGCCACCATAAGTCATGTACGGAGGAGACGTTCGTAGATTCCAAACCGGCCGGATCTGTAAACACCGTATCAAAAAGCCCCAAGGCTAACGCCCGTTCATTCATGCGCGCAATAAATTCTTCACGTCCGACTGCTCTCGCCAGCACCTCTGCCGCTTCGTTGGATGATTCAAGGAGAAGAAGTTCGAGCAATGTATACACCGACACCTGGCTACGATCCGAGAGACGCGGGATCACCGTCTCAATGAGTGACGGCTCCACAATTGGAATATTCTTATCGAGTGGTATCGTCTCGAGCACTACCAGTGCGGTCATCAACTTTGTAATTGAGGCGATTGGTACTGATGCGTGTTTGTCGCCCACCGCCAAAATGGTGTCGCTCGATGCATCAGCAATGAGATAGTACGGCGTTGGGAAATGTGGTACTTTCGATTCAAATTCAGGTGCCGCCGCCGGTTCGGGACCAGTATCGTGAACAAGCACCGGCATACCTGTGACGGCCTCCGTCGCAAGCACCGTCGCTACCGAGGTCTCGAGTCGAATGCAATCACGGTCAAAATCTGCCAAAACCGGTTGTTGGTTGGCATCAAGTGGCCAGCCATGAATAAACCGATTACCACCAAAAATGATACTCTGCGGTAAATACACGTCTCGGTGAGAAGAATAGTGCTCGGGCGCAATCGCAGCTACCTCATAGAGGCCTGGCAATACTGCACACCACGAGTCACTCGCCGGCACCTGAGCTATCGGGGCATCAGTGGTCAACACCCCGCGAGTGAATTGCCGAACGCGCGCTCGTGGCAGATCAATATCAATAAATGATGCTCCAGCAGCAATGAGCGCAGCCTGTACACCCTCATAATGAGCGCGATTTGCATACTGGAGTGATGCTCCGTACGCAGGCGCGACGGCGTAACCACTTACCGGATCTTTGATGCGCAGCTCGGGTAGTTCACTGAGGCTGGCCACCGCTGCCGTAAGAAGCGTTGGTTGCGCGAGGTAGTTGGTCCATAGTGGCGCATAGACCGCACCAACACCGAAGATAGTCATGAGCACTGCCACGAGCGTAATCATTGGTGAACGGTCTTTGCGAATCAAGAGTGACTGCGCTCGCCGCTTACGCTGGATGGAGAGCGGAATAAATGCTCCGCGCACAACGAGCGCTCGGTCTTCCTCGTGTCGCACCAGCTGTATGCCCCGCGTTGGCGCGGTTGTTTCATTCATACCGCTATAATACCGTGACGCACACGGGTACGACTACCGGTAGCCCACAGTAAGGTAAACGCTTCAGCGAGCCACAAGCTCATCCTCAGGACCACGCAAGGCTGCACGGGTGTATAGATTTGATGGTGCCCAAATCATCCAGTCTCGCACCCCCGCATCGTAACTCGCCTGGATTTGTGTACGGACATCAGCCGCGTCGTAATCACCACCATAATCAAAATCCTGTATCCAAGTACGCAGACGATCTGGACCGTACGATGGTTTTCGGTACATCGGTGGTGTGGTCGTACCGATACGCTCATGAGTAAAACCAGCAACCACCGTTGTGGTCGCACGTATACGATCTACCCCAGAAGTCATCGCATGCTTCACGATTGTGTAAGGATGATCATTGGGATTACCAAGACCAAGGTAATTACTGGGGTAATGGGATGGATAGACCATCGGGGCAATAAAATCAAAATAAGGAACCGCCCGCTCAATCACCTGCCCGATTGAGAGATCATCAGTATTGGTGGTCGTCATGCCAAACAAATCAGCCGATGTCCACGGCGTGGATGACGCGCGACCGGTATGCTCATGCCGGTACGCTGCAAAATTAGTTTCGTCACTAAGTTGCTCATGAAGATAGGCAAAAAACGCTTCAAGATTAGCTGGCTTGTCGGTAGGCCACGCTGAACCCTGCGTGTGCAAAAATGCAATATCTTGCATATTGCCATCGCTCGGGTAGCGAACATAATCAAAGTTCAATTCATCAAAACCGAGGTTATACGCCTCAACCGCCAGGGCGACAATATGACTCCAGTACTCTTTGGCAGCAACATCAATAAACGACAGTCCCTTATGATCACGCCATACCGTTTCTCCATCAGCGCGTTTTACGGCAAGGTGGGGTCGCTCCCGAGCCCAGAATGGATCTTGAAAAACCGTAATCCGACCAATTACAAAAATTCCCCGTTCATGGAGTGACGCGATAAACGCTCGCATATCCGGCGCGCCACACAGCGCGTGCTGCCAAGCTGGTTGCCAGGCTGGATTGGTGGGCGGAAACGAGATACCACCCGAGTAATCTTTAATATCAATCATTACAGCGTTGATTTCCGTCTCTTCAATCAGTGTCACGAGGCGCTCACGAAAACTTGGCGTGCCAGCCACGCAAGCGGTCATATAAATTGCTTTTAATGGTGACGGGAGCGGTACATGTGCAACCGTTGGACGGTCATCGCTATTGGTCGAGGGGGCGGAATGTTTACTGTCGGTAACCCGCTCCTGCTCATCACTCACCACATTCGCCGCCGTCGAATACGTGACGTCAAACAGTGGTACGTAGACGTGACTCAGGAGAGCAAAAAGCGCCGTAGTACCAAGGAGCGCGAGGGTAACAAGTTGGGTCATACTCAATGACCATTCTATTGTAGCGTACGATCTGGAAACAGTGGCTCGGTAGTCTCCACGAAGGAGTCAGTACCCCGCTCCCCATTCCCCCGATCAATTGCTGATAGGTACCGGGCTCGCCGTAAACGGTACCCAACGAGGGTAAACAGGACACCGAGCGTCACGGTCGCGGTTACTTTCCATGTCAGTGGTATGCCAAGAAACGGGACAATCGTGAGTAAAATTCCACCAACAAACACGAAAGTTTCTTTGGACATAGAGACGCGTACCAGTATACCCGACCTAGGTCGCCCTGAAAATGATGACAAACTCGCCTTTCTGTTTAATAGGCGTCTCCTGAAAGTGCGCCAGGACCTCAGCTGGAGTCCCTACCACCACTTCCTCATGCAACTTCGTCAGTTCACGCGCCACCATCACGGTAGCGGTAGGGTGGATGAGGAGCGCCTCAAGTGCCTTCATAATTCGATGGGTTGACTCGAAGCAGACAGCCGGCTGCACCACTTCGGGCAGGGTGGCAAAAAAAGTCTGTCGGCCTTTTTTTTGTGGCACAAACCCAAGAAACGTAAACTGATTTCCTGGTACGCCCGCGAGTGAAAGGGCGGCGGTAAGTGCCGACGGCCCTGGAATTGCTTCAATGCTACTACCCGCTGCCCGCGCCCGAGCGACCAGGAGAACTCCTGGGTCACTAATCCCTGGTGTCCCAGCATCCGAACAAAGTGCGATACGCTTCCCAGCCGCCAAATCCTCGAGCACCATCTCGTGGACTCGCTCGCTCGCATGCGCGTCATAGCGACGCAGGGTGGCCTTGATACCGTGGTGGGAAAGTAACTTTCCTGTCATTCGCGTATCTTCACATAACACATAGTCACACTCCCGAAATGTGCGGAGTGCCCGCAGCGTGATATCTTCCAAATTACCAATTGGTGTTGCAACAATCGACAGACATCCAGACATACCGTTAGTTATTTTCAAATAATTGCGTTGCCACCTTGGTCACCTCCCCCGCTCCCATCACTACGACAACATGATTGGGTGATACAAGACCGCGAACCCGGCCGGTCACAGCTTCAAGAGTCGGTAAAAACTCTGCTGTGATACCTTTTTCGTTAACTGCAGCCACCAGTTTTTCAGCCGTGACACCACTCATATTCTTCTCTCGCGCCGCATAAATGGGTAGCATCACCACCTGGTCGGCTCCTGCGAGCGCTGACACAAAGTCAGCAAATAACTCATGTGTTCGCGAGAAGGTGTGCGACTGAAACACCACTAAGAGTTTTTTATCAGGATAGAGCTCGCGTGCACCCGAAATTGCCGCCGCTACCTCCCGAGGATGATGCGCGTAGTCGTCGTAGACCGGTGCGCCGGCTACTTCACCCTTATATTCAAACCGCCGCCACGTACCAGCAAAAGCCGCGAGGGCTGCGCTACAAACTTCCGCCCCTACCCCTACCATGGCTGCGGCCGCACACGCGGCAGCAGCATTCTGCCGATTGTGGAGACCCGGTTGGCGCAGCGGCAGCATGAGGTCGAGATACTCACGATAATCAACTACCCGGCAGGCCAATCCAGTCACGACAGGAGCTACGTTAGGATCAGTTACATTGGCAATCACATAACCCTCGGCTGGCACTTTCTCTGCAAGCGCACGAAACGCCGATTGCACATCAGCGAGGTCACGATAATAATCAACGTGCTCGTAGTCGATATTGGTGATGACGAGTACGTCGGGCTGTAGGTGTAGAAAGTCGCGCTTATACTCGCACGCCTCCACCACTGCATACTTACTCTTCCCTGCTCGGAAATTACTCCCTGTCTTGCTGCGCAGTGACCCGACGATAGCGGTCGGATCAAGTCCTGCGGCTTCTAAGATATCAACCGTCATGCCAGTCGTCGTCGTCTTGCCGTGCGCACCAGCAACGGCTATCAAATAGTAGTCGTTGGCCACCGCCCCGAGCGCCTCAAAGTAGTTGACCATCGGTACCCCGAGCGCGCGGGCCGCCACCATTTCTTCTTGTTCGGGTGACATCGCTTCGGTATAGACCACCAGTTCAATGTCGGACGAAATATTACCCGCCACTTGCGTCGTAAAAATAGTTGCTCCTTCGCGAGCGAGCGCGTCAGTGATCAACGACGGTGCCCGATCACTGCCACTCACTCGCTTACCCTCATGTAAGAAAAAACGAGCGAGTGCCGACATGCCAATTCCCCCAATTCCAATGAAGTGAATGCGATTGGCCACTGTAGACGGGTTACTTGACATAGCCTTGATTCGTCATACTATCATAGATGGACAAAATCAGGGAGGCCTCCATGGCAACTCTACTCGAACTGTCAGCACCCGACCGATTTTTCAAAAAATCAGTCGGCAGAACGCACCGGCTGATGGTTGCTGTACACGGCGCTCAACAGCCTCTGCCGTCTGCCTTTGCAGAGCGCGACCCCGGATTACAGTGGGCTTTGCGACACCAACAAAAACACCTAAGAACGGTGGGGTTCAAACCACCACTCGTTGGAGTGATACCCTCGACTTCGTTAGCTGCGACGACGGGGAAAGAGCCTATAGTTTACCTTGGTGGGCTCCACCGCAGTATCCACGTACTGGGCAAAGGTACGATACTGAACACTGACGTCGTAGTGGTCGACCACGAACATCCCGCGACAGTGGTCATGCAGACACGCGACTGCCCCGTGATTGTTCTTCTGAATGACAAGAGTGGCGACTATGCAGTCGTACACGGCATGCGTGACCTTTTAGCCCCGGACGAACGGGGGCAAAACATGGTGAGTACTGCACTCGACGCAGTGGCACCGCATGTCAATGAGCGGCCTTCGGTCTACCTCTACGCGACGGCCGGTGTCTCGGCTGCCGCCTTCCCAAACTACCCCGAGAAGGCAGCACCGTTCCTTAAGCACTACGGAGAACCAGTCTTCGGTGACGTCGCAAAGGGCGAGCTCGACCTCTTCCTGGTTGCCCGCGAAACCGTGCAGCGACTCGGAGTACCGGCAGACCACTGCCTGCGCGACACCCTCTGCACCGTGACGACCCCCTGGCTTGGTAGCCTTCGCGGCAACAAGCCCCGGCCAAACTCGGTGTTCGTCTCCTTACAATGATGAGACTTTGCCGTCGCCTTCCCGAGCAGGGGGCGACGGCATTTTTAATTGCCTCGCTGTCCGTTATGCCAAACGAGGTACCATCTCCCGCATAAACACATCATTGCGCTCATACTCATTTGTAAACAAACCAAACGAAGCAAACCCTGGTGAAAAGAGGATGACATCCCCCGCTTCAGCCTGTGCCACTGTACTCTCCACTGCCTCTTTCAAAGTTTCGACAATAGTCCAGTTAACTGAACTATTTGCTTGCAGGCGTGCCACGAGTCGGTCAGTGCCAGTGCCTGGTATCAGTACCAGGTTCTTTACGTACTGCTCAATGAGTGGCACCAGTGGCGCCGGGTCTACCTCCTTATACGAACCACCGGCTATGAGTACTACGTTTTTATGATTGGCTACCGCCTCAATGCCCGCCATCGTAGCAGTTGGCGTGGTGGCATTGTTGTCATTATAGACGCGCGCCCCAGCCTCGGTTGCACCAATGTACTGAAGTCGACCAGGTACACCGGGGAAGGTGGTAAGTGCCTCAAAAATTTCTTCGTCGGGCAAATCAAGGGCTTTCAATGCTTCATAGGCCAGAGCTGCATTCTGTCGGTTATGCTCACCCGGTACGGCAAGCAACATATCTTCAGGGAGCACTGACACATCAGCGAGCACCACTTCTTGACCCAAGGTAATTCCAGCGTTGCGGGCAAAGTCTTGTGCCTGCGCAAACACTGCCGGCGTCGTGACAAACACCCCACTCTCGGCTTGGTAACGGAAAATATTGGCCTTGTCGGCAAAGTATGCCGCCATGGCCTCATCATATGACCGACCGCCCACGTGGTAGTAATTGAGGTGATCTTCCATAAAATTGGTGAACACTGCCACCTGTGGACTTATCCCTGCCCACCCAAAGCCCTGGAGTTGCCACGAGTCAAGCTCCATCACACAAAGTGAATTATCTTGCACTTCACGTAGTAACTGCAAGTTTGAAACCCCACGTACATTCCCTCCCAACAGTACGGTTTCACCCGTGACCATGGTAAGTACGTGGTGAATCATGTGAGTCACCGTACTCTTACCACGCGTACCGGTCACGCCAATAATGGGTACCCCCGACAATTTGGCAAACAGCGCTGCACTTTGGTAGAGACGCACTCCTGCCTGACGAGCGGCCGCAAGATACGGTGACTGTTCGGGCACTCCGGCTGCCACCAAAACCAAATCAACATTTTGAAAATCTGCTAGACGGTGCTCACCGAGAACAAGTCGCACGTTTGCAAAATCACGTAATTGCGACACTGAATCAGCTAACGTTGTTTCGTCTTTGAGATCAGTGACGATGACCTCCGCTGCTCCCGCGGCTGCGATGTAGGCAGCATCACCCACCCCCCGCCCCAAGAGCCCAAGCCCCATGACGGTGACGCGTTTACTGGTGAAGAAATTGGTTTGGTTCATACTGGTACGCTACCGTGTTTTACGACGACTCGCAACCTCTCAACGTTCTCCCCGACCCGGTTACTCATGTTGGTTTTATCAAGTGTACGCTTGTTATACTAATAATGTCTTCCAGGACTGGCTGACCTTGTTATTAAACGTATTTAGTAGATTTATCTTATGAAAACCGGATCAGAGCGAAGTATTGAAGGACTTAGATTTTTTCCACTGATTGCCTGGAGTGTTTTTGTCTTATTTGCTGGTTTTGTGTACCTTCTCGCTAGTGAGTTACGAGGAACCGTCACTGACGGTAGCGTCAGGTTAGTGCAGCAGGTCGCCATGCGTGATGGCGTTGCACTCGCTACCTATGTGTACCTACCAGTCGGCACAGGTCCGTTTCCGACACTAATTCTACGTACCCCTTACGGACTTCCGCTGACACCAATCGGTGGCTTCCAAGACGACGACGCACTTGAAGAAACCGGCCTACCTGACGAAGAGGTCGGCTGGCC
>CALRHO010000025.1 GCA_943359405.1 Candidatus Nomurabacteria bacterium | reverse complement strand
TTTTTATATTTAAGTCCCCTGTATCCAACGATACACAACGGCCTCGCTCGGATGTGAGCACATCTGACGGTAACCACAAGAGATGGTTTTGGAATTTTAGAGTTAGGTGCGCCTGTATGCAAAGCATACACAGCGGCCTCGCTCGGATGTGGCTGGGCACAGCCCAGCACGAACAACAGAAAACGGCCGGAAGAAAGTAAACTTTCTTCCGGCCGTTTTCTGTTGTTCGCTCGCTTCGCTTCCACATCGCTCGCATCGGAGCCGCCTGTCAGATTCGAACTGACGACCTACTCATTACAAGTGAGTTGCTCTACCAGCTGAGCTAAGGCGGCAATATAGTTGCTACTCATTACAAGTGGTTCGGATGGGTCCCACCCCATCCTCACCTCCGCCACCTGAGCTAAGGCGGCGACGTGCGCTAGTATGCGCAATTTTTGTTCTGAGTGCAATGGTACTCGCAACACTTCTTATTCTCGTTCTAACTTCCTCGTCCTGAGTTTTTGCTTCTGCTTATCGGTAAGTGCTATCTCGACTTTATGCTCAGCAATGGAGGCTAGGTGCGCATCTACGGTTACTGGTGCTCCCTCCTTACCTCGCTTCATGGCCCGACGCTCAGCACGAATCGCGCGTGCCCGCATTCGATTACTATGGAAGCGCCCCTCAAGATAATCATAAAGCGAAACCACCACCCGCAGTGCCGCCTGCAAGAATGAATGGAGGCTATAGTACCAGGAAAGCTTAATCACGTGCCGATCGAGATAGTGAATGACTGATTGGATTCCTGCCTGTATCCGCTCTACACCACGGTCGAGGCGTCCTCGAAACTGAGCAAGTATAATCCGCTCACCACGCGTCACCTCACGGCCTACCAAAAAAGATACAGCAAGCCAACCGGTCAGAAGCGCACCGAGAACAAGAAAGAGCGTGGTCGTAGTCATGCGACTATTTTACCGATGCACGATGGAATGAGACCACTGAGATATTCTCACCAAACTTCTGTATCGCACCCGACACCATGTCACCAATGGTGGTGTCAGGGTTCTTGATGAATGGTTGCTCTAAGAGAATCTGGTCTCGGAAGTATGACGCGAGCTTACCTTCAAGAATCTTTTCTTTCATCTCTTCCGGCTTCCCTTCCACCTCACTCGCAAACACTGCCTTGGCAGCTACCAGGGAATCGGCAGGTACGGACTCACGACTAAGGTACTTGGGATTGGCACCAGCCACTTGCAGTGCAATCTCGCGCGCTAAGGTGATGAACTCAGGATTCTTGGCAACGAAGTCGGTCTCACTGGCGAGCACTACGGTTGCCGCCACCTCGTTGGTATTGTGTACATACACACCAACCGCACCGGCACCAAGTGCACGGTCCGACTTCTTCTCAGCCGCCTCGCTGCGACGTTTTTTCAGAATAACGAGCGCCTTCTCCATATCACCACCCGCTTCCTCGAGGGCCTTCTTGCACTGCATAACCGAAATGCCGGTTTGATCGCGCAACTCTTTAATTTGTGCTGATGTGATTTCCATAGAATGAACTTTAAACGTGAATACCGATTACTGTATCATACTCCCTTGTCTCCAACTTCTCTTCATCATCAAATCAAAGAAATAGCGGCGGCTCCTGGCCGCCGCTATTTCAGTCCCGCACTACGCGCGCGGTGCGGCAGCGGCGGTGACTCCTTCAGTGTGGGCAGCAGCCAATTCGGCAAGTACTGCTGACACACTAGTTTGGAGCGCATCATTAACCACAATCGGGTAGGTGACCTTGGCTACGTTTGAATCGGAGCTCATGATACCAACCACCGGAATCTTCATCTCAGTTGCTTCAGTCACTGCAATGTGGTCATGGCGCGGATCAACAACCACGAGAAGGTCAGGAATCTTGGTAAGTGACTTGATGCCACCAAAGTAGACCGCAAGCTTCTCGGCCTCACGACCTAAAATTACTCGCTCCTTTTTAGTATATTTGCGCTCAAGTTCACCACTCTCCTGCTCACGCGCCAGTTCGGCCATGCGGGCAATGCGCTTCTTGATTTCACTCCAGTTAGTGAGCATGCCACCAATCCAACGATTGACTACATACGGTGCACCAAGCTTCTCAGCCAATGCACGCACGAGTGGTGCCGCCTCTTCCTTGGTGGCAACAAAGAGAACAACCTTTGCGGCACTGGTCATGCCGCGCACGGCAGTCTTAGCCTCCTCGATAAGCCGAGCTGACTGCTCGAGGTCAATGATGTCGTTACCCTGCTTGGTAGCAAACAGGAACGGAGTCACCGTTGGGTGACGGCGACTTTTTTTAAAGCCGAAGTGAGCACCTGCCTTAAAGAGGCGCTCGATGAGACTAGTAGTAGCTGGTGATGACATAAATAATGATAAAAAGCCAAGATTCAATTCTGAGTCCGCTTTTAGTGCGCCCGATGGTACCACAGACCCCCTTAGTCCGCAACCTCGGCCCCAGCCTCGAGTCGTCCTTCAGCAAAGGCCTGAAGGGCATCCACGATATCGCCAATGTCGCCATCAAGGATACCCTCAAGATCGTGCCAGGATCGCTTGATGCGATGGTCAGTAATTCGGCTTTGGGGGAAGTTATAGGTCCGAATCTTCTCTGAGCGGTCACCCGTACCAATCTGATTCTTGCGCTCACTCGCGTGTTGTTTGGCCTGCTCCTCGTCATGAAGCGCCTCGAGCTTAGCCATCAAGATTGCCATAGCTTTTTCCCGGTTTTTAAGCTGACTACGCTCCGACTGGCTACGCACATCAATACCAGTTGGTTTGTGCACCAGACGAACCGCCGTCTCAACCTTATTGACGTTTTGACCGCCCGCACCACCCGCCCGCGAAAATTCCATTTCAATATCCGCTGGGTTGACCTCAATAATTGGTTTACGTCGCATCGGTAAGACAGCGACCGAGGCGGTCGAGGTATGAATACGCCCCGCCTTCTCAGTCACCGGGATACGTTGCACCCGATGCACCCCCGTCTCATAACGCAAGGCACCGTAGACCGCTGCACCTACAATTTCAAACGCTGCTTCTTTGTAGCCACCTGAAGCTGCACGGGACTCATGCTCAATCGAGTACCCCCAGGCATGACGCTCGGCAAAACGGAGGTACATCCGAGCCAAATCCTCAGCAAAGAGGGCTGCCTCATCGCCACCCGCCCCAGCCCGCACCTCGAGCACCACACCATAGGGTCGCTCCTCCTCGACCTTAGACTCGCGGATGATACGATCCATTTCATCATAGAGCGCCGTACATTGCCCTTCGAGATCACGGACCTCATCGGCAGCCAACTCTGCCATAGCGGGGTCACTGAGACCAAGTGCTCGAGCGTCGTTATAGCGTGTGGTAAGTTCGTCAAACTGCCGCGCCAAAAATTGCGTTTTGGGGTTTTCCCGAAAGAGTGCGAGCTGATCTTCTGAAAATTCCATAGCCTAGGTGCAGTGTACACGAGAACGACCCGCTCGTCAGTGGCCGATACCAATGAATGATACGAGCCAGACGAGCGGGTCTCTCACGACAAGATTGTTACGCGGTCTTCTTGCGGCGAGTAGCACCCGCAGCTGCAGCGCGGTTCTTAAACCGCTCCACGCGGCCAGCGGTGTCCATCACCTTTTCCTGACCAGTATAGAAGGGGTGACTAGCACTCGAAACATCAACCCGAGCAACGGGGTATTCCTTCCCGTCAGTCCAAGTATCAGTCTCAGTGGTATCAATCGTTGAACCAACGAGCATACGACTGCCACTGGAGTTGTCATGAAAAATGACGGGGCGATAATTTTCAGGGTGAATATCTGCTTTCATAGTGGTCGACACTATACCAGACAGGAGCAATTGCGCAAGCCAACAGCGACTAACCCCACCCTCGTGCTATCATACTACGTAGTATGGCCACCCACTCCTTTACCATTCTGCGCACCCTTGGCATGGTGCTCATGGTGGTCGCTCTAGCCTACTCATGGTTACAACTGACGAACAACCCGGGCAATTTCCACCTCATCATGGCAGTAAATCTGGTCTTTCATGAGGCCGGGCACGTATTTTTATATCCGTTTGGCCATTATCTCTATGTCCTCGGTGGTACGTTGTTTGAAATTGGCATACCACTCGTAGTAACGAGTGTGTTTCTCCGCCAAGGCTCGTACGCGGGAGCGACATTTGCTTTTTGGTGGCTTGCCACTGCCCTCTACAGTGTCAGTGTGTACGTAGCTGACGCCCCCATACAAGCACTCCCACTCCTCACAGGCGACCCAGATTCACATGATTGGGCGTTTCTACTTGGTGCAACCGGTCTACTTCCGTACGCCAGTAACCTGGCGCAACTCTTCCTCCTTGGCAGTTATGTCAGTCTCGTCCTTGGCCTTTATTGTAGCTACCGCGGACTTACTACTGTCCCAAAATCGTAATTTCCTCTGCCAGGCGACTCTTTCGTTGCATTACCTGATCACCATAGAAAGCATTAGCAGGATTATTGGCCCCACCCCAGCCAGCATAATAACGGAGTGCGGCGAGACGATCACTGGCATAACTACCACTCGCCCCGTTATCACGTAAAAGAAGCGCGGTAGCAATAAAGGCGTCGCGATTGTTGAAGGGGTTAGCTGGTAGGCTGGTGCCATTAATCCGCCGAATCGCGTCGGCTGATTCGCTATATACCCAGCCACTCCCCGTATTAACAATACCGCCATAAATCGCCCAGGTAGAGGGGATGAACTGCGATGGTCCCATAGCCCCGCCCCAGCCGATGCGCTTGCCACCACTCACAATCGGACACGACACGCTGCGGGTACGTGGGTCGAAGCCGAGGATAGCAGCCATGGCAAGGAAGACTGGCGCATCACGATCCGGGTGCATTACTACCCGATCACCCCGGATGTCATTATAGGCACAGCTTCCGAGATTGGACCCCAGGTTAGTCTCCTGCTCCAGAATGGCAAGGATAAGTGCCGCATCCACACCGGTCACACGACTTGCGTACTGCGCGAGCGACACCGCTTCGGGAAACGGTATCCCGCCCCCACCACCCAGAAGCTGGAAGAGCGCCGCCCGCAGTTGCGCAGCTGTTCGTTGTTGTGACTCGAGAAGTTGCTTATACTGGCGTTCTTCTCCTTTGGTAACCGTGAGAATCTTCTCCTTCTCTTTTTCCTTGACCTCAATGTTTCGTTTTTCGAGTTCTTGAATACGCTTCATCTCCGCTTCAGTCTCCTGCTTCAGTTCGAGTTCGGTCTTTTGTTCAAAGGTGTCGCGACGAATGTGATGGAGAGCTGATACCGACTCATTAAGTGAATCTTTGATGGCCGTAAATGCAGCCACGTCACTAAAGAACTCAGAAAAACTTCGCCGTGACAGCATGACCTCAACCAGCGAGTAATCATCCATGATGGCACTGCGTCGGATCAGGTCGGCGAGTGACTCACGCTGACGTCCAAGCTTATCCTCTAGCAGTTCTATCACCTCCTGCTTTTCACCAATCTGATCATTAATCTGGAGGATAGAGAGTGAACGCGCCTGAATACCGAGTTGAGCTTTTTTGATCTGTCCCTCAATCAGGGCTATATCGCGCTCAAGTGACTGACGCTCCATCTGCTTGTCTTCGACGAGCACCGTTGTAGTGAGCATCTCGCGTTCAACTCGCTGCAGTTCAGCCTCCAGACGCGCCTTGCGTTCAGCTTCAGTTTCGGCCATAACCGACACCGGTGAGAATGGAATAATGAACGCACTAACCACCACGACAACGAAACTTTGTTTCCACATAGTTGCTACTAGTATACATGATGACGAAAAAACCGCGGCCCCCTTACAAGGCCGCGGTTTTTTGCTCTCACCTTAAGCCTCCGCTTCGGTCTTTCCTTTCTTCTCTACCGCAATCGCTGACATATCGACAGCACCAACCGGTGTCTCCTCTTCCTCGGCCGGCTCAGCTACAATCACCACAATCTCTTCTGCCCCCGTCTCAACCTCGATACCCTTACTGAGTTTGAGATCTGATACATGGATCATGTCGTGGACGTTCGCAAGACCAGTGATATCAACATCAATATGCGCTGGCAAATCGGCCGGCATACAGGTGATTTCGACTTCATGGAGCACATGGTTGAGTACACCGCCCGTCTTTATCGCCGGTGCCTCACCAACGAGTTCGAGCGGTACCATCGTGGTAATTTTCTCTTTCATATTTACTGCGTAGAAGTCGACATGCATGATGCCACCTTTGGTTGCAGCAAAATCTACATCCTTCACGAGCACTGATACTGGTGCACCGAGGCCAGAAAGTTCGATAATCGTTGATTCGCCCGCATCCTTAAACACCTTGTCGAATTCTTTTTTTGTCAGTACTACCGGCATGGGCTCGCGCTTAGGACCATAGACCACGCCCGGGAGCATGCCAGCCGCCCGGAGAGACTTTGCCTTCTTATTAAGTGAACGTTTTTCAGCGGTAAGTGTGACTGTCATATGCAACCATTTTACCGCACCTTCGCAACCCCCGCCAGCCTCGGCAAGAATCCTTTTTCTGTGACGACTCGAAAGATCATGTGTACACTTCGGCAACAATGAGCTGGTACCGGTAGATTTACCACAGAAACAAGGACCGACGGGACTACTGCCAGGGTATACTTTCTCTGTATGTCACAACAATATGATTTCGTCGCGATTGGTGACATCCTCGTAGATGCCTTTATTGAGCTCTCCAAGGATGACGCCGATGTTTCAATCGACCTCGATACCGGTCGCCAAACGCTTCACATGCCGTTTGGTACCAAATTGCCGTATCAAGATGTAGAGACTATTTATGCCGTCGGCAACTCACCAAACGCCGCCGTGTCGGCCCACCGCCTTGGCTTACAAACCGCACTGGTTACCAACCTTGGCCAAGACCGTAACGGTAAAGACAGCCTCGAGGCACTTCGTACCGAAGGTGTTCATACCGACTACGTTCGCCTCCATGAGGGCAAGAAAACCAACTTCCATTACGTACTCCGCTACGGTGCTGAGCGCACGATTCTTATCAAGCACGAGGTCTTTGACTACCTCCTCCCCGACTTCCCCGTACCACCTCGCTTTATCTACTTCTCATCAGTTGGTGAGCACGGTCTTCCTTACCATCACGTCATTGCTGATTACGTAAGAAACCATCCGGAAACTAAGCTTGTCTTCCAGCCGGGCACCTTCCAAATCAAACTCGGTGTCGACGCCCTCAAGGACCTCTATGCCGTAACCGAAATCTTCTTCTGTAACAAAGAGGAAGCGCAGCAGATTCTCAAAACCACCGAACAAGATGTACCCACCCTCATCCGTGGTCTGCGCGGCCTCGGGCCAAAACTCCCGGTAGTGACCGACGGCCCCAATGGTGCCTGGGTCGTCGATGGCGACGATGTCGCCTGGCACATGCCCATGTACCCTGACCCAGCGCCACCAGTCGACCGCACCGGTGCGGGCGATTCCTTCTCCTCAACCTTTACCGCCGCGATTGCGCTTGGTAAAACACCAGCCGAAGCATTGTCCTGGGGACCAATTAACTCCATGTCGGTCGTACAACACATCGGCGCACAAGCCGGCCTCCTCACCCGTGAGAAACTTGAGGAGTATCTCGCGAGTCGCCCCGAAGAATACCAAGCCCGACGGTTGGGATAACACTCCACAGAACACAAACAAAAATCACCCGTCATGGGTGTTTTTGTATGTCCATCGAATTGACCGTCCTTACACGTCCACCGGGGAAACAATCTCGAGGTTTGGTAACATAACTCTGGATCACTTCAAACAGACGTTACCACATACCCCCAAAGAAGGTCGTACCTGGCGAGGTGTTTGTCTAAGGAAGTCAGGGTCGTGACTCCGACATTCCGTAACGCTCCTCAGCGCTTCGCTCACTACAACAACGCGACTGTCGCTTTCGATTACTCTGCAATCGCAGCGGCGGCGCGGACGATGGCGGTAGTGTCCATACCATAGTGTGCAATTAGTTCCTCCGGTTCGCCTGATTGACCAAATTGGTCACGAACTCCAATGCGCGCAATCTTGGTTGGGCGCACTTCGGAGAGATATTCAGCCACCACACTACCGAGGCCGCCGGCAATCTGGTGCTCTTCTACGGTCACCAGTACGTGGTGCTCTTCAGCAAAGGCACGGAGGGCCTCGGCATCGAGTGGCTTTATGGTCGCCAAATGGAGTACCGAAGCACCAATACCATGTTGCCCATTGAGTTCTTTGGCCGCCACAAGCGCACTGTGTGCCAGGGTACCGGTCACCACGATTCCTACCCGCTTACCATGAGCCTCGTCACGGAATGCTAACTGCTCAGCCTTACCAATCGCAAATGGTGACTCGGCCGTTGTCACGACCGGCGTATTACTACGGCCAATGCGGATGTAAACCGGGCCATCATGCGCAGCGGCCGCGATAGTAGCCTTGCGCGCCTCGTGATGGTCTGCGGGCGCAATTACCACCATGCCTGGTATAACGCGCATCAGCGCGATATCTTCAATCGCCTGGTGAGTTGCACCGTCAGGGCCTACTGAGACACCAGCGTGGGCACCGATGATTTTTACATTACTTTCATTATAGGCAATGGTGGTACGAATCTGCTCCCAGTTGCGCCCCGGTGAAAACATGGCGTAGGAAGCAATAAACGGGATCTTGCCCATAGCAGCCATGCCCGAAGCGACTGAGGCCATATTCTGCTCAGTAATACCAACTTGAACAAACCGCTTTGGGAACTTCTCGGAAAACGGGAGTGTCCGAGTAGATTCAGTAAGGTCGGCCGCGAGTGCGACGATGCGCTCATCGCGAGTAGCAGCCTCAACCAAGCCGTCACCATAGCCGTTACGACTTGGTACCTGCTCAATGTCTTTCTGGCCAACGCGGTGGTCGAGGTGTGATGCAAACATAGACTAGCGATCTTGGTTTTGAATTAATCCCGCAAGCGTTCTCAGTTTTTCGAGTGCCACCTTGGCCTGCTCACTTCTCGGCACCCGGTCTTCGGGACCCTTCCCGGGCGGATTACCATGCCAACGGAAGTCCCGCTCAAAGACATCTATCCCTTTACTCGCAATCGTGTGCGCAATGATAAGTGACGGCTGACTGTACACGGCTTGGGCTTTACCAATCGCATCATTAACAGCACGAACGTTGTGACCGTCCACTTCCTGCACATCAAAGTTAAAGGCCTCAAACTTAGCAGCCAGTGGTTCAAGCGGCATAACGTCCTTAGTGTAGCCATCAATTTGAATACCGTTACGATCAACAATCACAATCAAATTGTGAAGTTTCTCCTTGCCGGCCAGAAGGGCTGCTTCCCAGATCTGCCCTTCATTGAGTTCACCATCACCCGTAAGACAATAGATGTATTTTGAAGAGTAGGGGTTGTTAATACGCTCAGCCAGTGCCATACCGACAGCCTGTGAAAGTCCTGAACCAAGGGGGCCAGAAGTAGTTTCAAGACCGGGTAATGCCGTACGGTGCGGGTGCCCTTGGAGACGGGTCCCAAACTTACGAAGAGTCAAGAGCTCCTCACGAGCAAAGTACCCTGCGTGAGCAAGCGTAGCGTACAAAACGGGAGCAATATGCCCATTACTAAGAACGAGGCGGTCACGATCTTCCCAGGTTGGGTTTTTTGGATCATG
>CALRHO010000024.1 GCA_943359405.1 Candidatus Nomurabacteria bacterium | reverse complement strand
TGCGCATTGATGAAAAGCTCGTGACCCAGTTTGCGGCTCCGATTGCCCTCGTAGCGGTGGCGGCAATTATCTATACGCTCCATATACCCAACATGCAGGCAGCGGCTGATATTATCGACAGCTATCGAAGCCAGTCCCCTCAAGACCAGCTTGATGCGTATAAACGAGCATTGGCTCGGGGATCGTTTGCGCAGCAGGAAATTGTTGAGCAGTTAGCGCAGCAGGCGATGAACATTGCTCGTAACCAAAACGTTCCCGAGGAAATTCGAACGGAGTTCATGACCCTCGCTGAGACTGAGCTTCTCAAGTTTGCCGAGACTAAGCCTGGTGATGCTCGGCTCCACGTCTTTTTGGGTACCTTCTACCGCTCTATCAACTCACTTGATAAGGCGGCTGAGCAAATGGCGATTGCCCGCGAGTTTTCGCCGCGCAAGCAAGCGATTATTGCGCAGCAAGGGATTGTTGAGCTCACGCGGGGTGATAATGCCAAGGCTCGTGACTTCTTTAAAGAAGCTTTTGAACTTGATGAGCGTAATCTTGAGGCGCGAGAGTACTATGCTGCCGCACTCTTCTTTAGTGGCGATTCAGAAGCAGCAAAGGCGCTCGCCACTGACAACGCCGCCAAGGAGCGCTTTGCGCTCAGTGATTTTCTCGTCAGTGGGGTGAATGCCTCGGGAGATTTGCCGTATCTGGCCGAATTATTCAAAATCCGCATCGAGAAAGACCGGCAAAATGCACAGAATTGGGCATCCCTCGCGTTTGTGTATTACCAGATGGGTACTATCGATCAAGCTCTGGCCGTGCTTAAGGAGGGAGGTGAGGTCGTGCCAAGCTTTGAGCGTACAGCGACCTGTATTGCCGACAACATTCAAAACGGCCGAGAACCACAGGCATCGTGTACTGAGTAGAGTGGTACGTATGAATTCGGATTGGCGCGAGTATGAGCCACTGGCTCTGTACACGACCCTAAAAGTCGGTGGTGTGGCGCGCTATCTGACGACCGTTACGACCGTTTCGGCTGTAGCACAAATGGTAACGCGAGCGCAGGCGCTCGCGTTACCATTTGTGACCATTGGCGGAGGCTCAAATCTTCTGATTTCCGATAATGGGTATCCAGGACTCGTTATCGTTATGGCCATAGCTGGCATGTCAGAAGTAGTACGGGGTGATCAGGTACTGGTAACGGCTGGAGCGGGCATGGTATTTGATGAGCTCGTGGCTACAACCGTTAGGCGTGGCTACTGGGGACTTGAAAACCTCTCTCATATTCCGGGGACGGTTGGTGCCACTCCGATTCAAAATGTGGGTGCGTACGGCGTAGAGGTAGCAGACTTAATTGAGTCGGTTACGGTGTACGATACCGAGACTGGTGTTGAAGGTGTGCTCCAGACTGACCAGTGTGCGTTTGGGTACCGAACGTCGCGATTCAAAACGGTTACCCCTCAGCGTCTAATCATAACGTCGGTGACGTTTCGGTTGACAAAAAACGACCGACCACAAGTAGGTTACGCCGATCTCGCACAACGCTTTGCTGGTATCGTACCAGAGTCACCGACAGTGGTCCGTGATGCGGTAATTGCTATCCGCTCGGCAAAATTTCCTGATTGGCACACGGTGGGCACAGCCGGATCATTTTTTAAAAATCCAATCGTGTCACGGGAGGTCGCTCATGAATTACAGCGGCGCTACCCGGAGTTACCGTGCTACCCGCACGGTACGTCACAGATAAAGTGTTCGCTTGGTTATATACTCGATAAAATTTGTGGATTGCGTGGTTTTGGTGATGGTCGCGTGCGGCTCTACGAAGCGCAAGCCCTCGTACTCGTAGCCGAGCGCGGTGCGACTGCTACTAACATTGCTGACTTTGCAGTATTTGTTGCACAACAAGTGTATGAAAAAACTGGAATCGTTATCGAACGCGAAGTGCAGACATTGTAACGTTCCAAAAAAATATATAATTTTTTTATAAAAAATTTATACCTGAATATAAATTTTTTATCCACATAATTTTCATAAACTTCATTGTCGAATTTTTTTTTGTCGCGATAATAGAAGTAAGCAGAGATCTTTCTCACGATGCTTGCATCAACGAAAGATCATGCGGTCGAATTTATTACCACCAATCTCTCATCAACATGGCAGTAGCAAAGAAGAAGACCGCCGCCAAGAAGACCGTAAAGAAGGCAGTCAAGAAGACTGTAAAGAAGACGGTTAAGAAGGCTGCAAAGAAGACCGCCAAAAAAAAGTAGTTGATGGCAACGGTGTCCTACACCTGCCAGTCACACTCATTGCCTAACCACCCGCTCCACGGGTGGTTTTGCATTTTTGTGTTTCAGAAGACCCGGGTATATACTTACGACCGTTATGTCATTTTTAGATAGGTTTTTCGGCCCCAGTTACGAGAAAGAGCTCAAAGCAGTGCAGCCACTGCTGACCGCCATTGGACAGCGCGCGACAGCTTTGGAAGCACTTTCGCCAGAAGCATTACCTGCTGCTACGGCCACACTGCGGGCGCGGGTAGGGTCTGGTGAATCGCTCGATGATGTCCTTGTTGAGGCGTTTGCTTTGGTCCGTGAGTCGGCACGCCGCACGCTTGCGATGCGTCACTTCGACGTCCAGCTTGTGGGTGGTATCATGCTTCATCGTGGCAAAATTGCGGAGATGCGCACGGGTGAAGGAAAGACACTTGTCGGTACGCTCCCGGCATACCTCAATGCGCTCTCCGGTAAAGGGGTACATGTTGTAACGGTCAACGATTATCTGTCTCGCCGTGATGCGGTTTGGATGGGGCAGATTTATGCGGCTCTCGGACTTTCGGTAGGCGTTATCAATCATGATGCATCATATCTGTATGATCCAAGTCATCGCGAACTCGATGAAGCGCGTGATGAGACCGGTTCGTATAAGATTGTTTACGAATTTTTACGTCCTTGTAGTCGTAAAGAAGCGTATGCAGCTGATATTACCTACGGTACTAACAGCGAGTTTGGGTTTGATTATCTACGCGATAACATCGAATTTGAACCTGATCGCCTGCGTCAACGTGGCCATGCCTTTGCCATTGTCGATGAAATCGACTCCATTTTGATTGATGAGGCGCGTACACCTCTAATTATTTCAGCACCAGCACCGGGGGGCGAGGAGTTGTATCGTACGTTTGCACCCATTGCGCGGGCTCTGGCCGTAGACGAGCACTACACCGTTGATGAGAAGATGCGTTCGGTTGCGCTTACGGACGCGGGAATTGAGGCGGCTGAGCAGATGCTTGGTATTGAAAACATCTATACTGAGCGAGGTATCAAGTACGTGCACCACCTGGAGACGGCGGTGCGGGCACAAGCATTGTTTACGCGTGACAAGGAATATGTTGTGCGTGAGGGTGAGGTGGTAATCGTTGATGAGTTTACGGGTCGGCTACAACCGGGTCGCCGCTGGTCCGATGGTTTGCACCAGGCGGTAGAAGCAAAAGAAGGGGTGGCTATTCAGCGCGAGTCAAAGACCTATGCCTCAATTACGTACCAGAACTACTTCCGTATGTATGAGAAACTTGCGGGCATGACGGGTACCGCACTTACCTCACAAGAAGAGTTTTATACGGTGTATAAGTTGGAAGTGGTGCCGATTCCGACTAATAAGCCGGTCTGCCGGGTTGATCATAACGATCTGATTTTCCAAAACGAGAAAGGTAAGTTCGCAGCGATAATTGGGAAGGTGCGGGCTATTTACGAAACTGGCCAACCTATCCTCATTGGTACCGCTTCGATTGAGTCTAACGAACGCCTTTCAACCGCACTCACGGCTGCACATATTCCGCACCAGATGCTGAATGCTAAGAATCATGAGCGAGAGGGTGAGATAATCGCTGCTGCCGGACGCAAGGGGGCAGTAACCCTTGCTACCAACATGGCTGGTCGCGGTGTCGACATTAAGCTCGGCGGTCCGGATGCAACGCCAGAGGAAGCGGCTCATATCCGGGCGCTTGGTGGACTCTTTGTACTCGGTACCGAGCGACATGAGGCGCGTCGTATCGATAACCAGTTGCGTGGTCGTTCGGGTCGGCAGGGTGATCCGGGAGCGACCCAATTCTTTGTTTCGATGGACGATACGCTCATGCGAGTGTTTGGCGGTGATCGCGTAAAGAGTTTAATGGGTACCTTTGGTATTCCTGAAGACCAGCCGATTGAGATGCGATTGCTTTCCTCGACGCTCGAGAATGCGCAAACACGCATCGAAGGCTTCCACTTCGATGCTCGTAAACAGGTCTTGGCGTATGACGATGTACTCAATCAACAACGTACAGTTATTTATGCTCGCCGTCGGCAGTTACTTGCTGGTGACGCGGCTGAGGTGGCACGGTTTCGTGATGAGCTTATCAGTACGATTCCCGATATCGAAACGACGCTCGAGGCCAAGCAGGCAGAACTAGGCACTGCTGAGTTTACTGACCTCTTCCGACGTGTAATCTTGCAGATGGTTGATACGCTCTGGGTAGAGCACTTGGAAGTTATGAATTACACCCGCTCGAGCGTGAATTTACGTGCGTATGGTCAACGAGACCCGCTGATCGAGTACCGTAAGGAGGGAACACGGCTTTTCCGAGAGATGCAGTATGCAGTGTGTGCACGCATCGCCGAGGTTTTGCCGCGCCTACAACCACGGTTGGTTGCCGCCGATGAGGAGACGCTCAAGCGTCAGGCGGAGGCGGCTCAGGCAGCGGCTGGGGCAAGTGCTGCTCGAGCGTCAGCGACTCGTGCCCCGATAACGGCCGATGTGGCACCAGGACGCAATGACGTAGTGACTATTACCGATGGTACCAACACACAGACCATCAAGTATAAGAAAGCTGAACCACTGTTGGCACAGGGTTGGAAAATCGTCTCGTAGCACCAGCGGTACATGAGATAACAAACCACGGGGCTCACTTGTAGCCCGGTGGTTTGTTCGTTAGAGTAGCAGCATGAAACTCATCGGTCGCTGGTGCCTGGCTGCACTCACACTCCTGATACTGTCGCACTACGTGCCGGGCATTACAGTCAGCAATATCACTACTGCATTCGTGGCTGCCCTAGTGCTCGGTCTCCTTAATGCGCTCGTGCGACCATTAGTGGTGCTGTTGACGTTACCGGTGACCATCATCACACTGGGACTTTTTTTGCTGGTCATCAATACCGCATTCTTTGCGCTGGCGGCTGCCCTCGTACCACAATTTGTGGTGGCGGGAACCCTACCGGCAATCATTGGTGCCCTCGGTATGTCGCTATCATCACTCTTTGCCCAAGGGCTTTTTGGAAAGAGAGGCTAGCGCAAAACCTTTACAAAAAGGTTCATTTGTGACATTATTGCCGTCTTATGTTGGTCGATGAAATTAGTTTGTCAGTAGCTGCCGGTAACGGTGGTGATGGTGTTGTGCGCTGGCGCCAAGAAAAATTTAAGCCCAAGGCTGGTCCGGCTGGTGGTGACGGGGGTAAGGGTGGTGACGTGTACGTGCGGGCGGTTCGTGATATTACGGTGCTGGGTCGGTATACCGGTGAAAAACGCTTTAGTGCTGGTCATGGCGAGTCAGGGCATGCGAGTAGTAAGACGGGTAAGAACGGCGTCGATCTAGTCATTGATGTACCAGTCGGTACGCGCGTTTCTGATGTTGAGAAGGGTCGAGTGGTAGAACTTTTAACTCCGGGTGAACAGGTTCTTATGTATAAAGGAGGGAAGGGTGGCTTGGGAAACGAATACTTCAAATCATCAACAAATCGATCACCCGATCGAGCAACACTGGGTCGTGACGGAGAGCGCGGAGTCCTTCATATCGAACTCGCCCTGGTTGTCGACGCTGGCCTCATTGGTCTTCCGAACGCCGGAAAGTCGTCACTGATAAACGCGCTTACGCGGGCACAATCAAAAGTGGGGTCGTACGCATTTACTACCAAGGAGCCCCAACTTGGCGATTTCTATGGGCATGTCCTGGCTGACATTCCTGGACTGATTGCAGGGGCCTCGACAGGGAAGGGGCTTGGCCATCGTTTCCTGCGACACATACGCCGTACCAAAATGCTTCTCCATGTTGTATCGGTCGAATCCGAAAATCCTCTACACGACTATTACACCATTTTAAATGAGCTAAACTCATACGATAAAGCGCTTGCTCAGCGGGAAGAATGGATTGTATTAAGCAAAATTGACCTTATAAATAAAACTGATTTAGAAAGGCTTACAAAAGAGTTTGACAAAATTGGAAAGCGTGTGTTTGTTTTGTCTACGGTAAGCGGCGTAGGTGTGAAGAATTTCAGCGATACGCTTGTCGCTCACCTCCGTGAAGCGTACAATACGGTGTAAATCGTATGACAGAGCGTTCTTACACCGCCACCATTGGCCTTGAGGTGCACGTTGAATTAGCCACAAAGAGTAAGATGTTTTGCGGGTGTCGTAATCAGCCGCATGGCAGTGAGCCAAACGCACACATCTGCCCCGTGTGCCTTGCTCACCCTGGTACGCTACCGGTACCGAACGAAGAAGCGATTGCATCGATACTCCTGTTCGGACAGGCAGTCGGTGCCCAGGCAGCAACCTACTCAGAGTTTGATAGAAAGCAGTATTTCTATCCTGACATTCCTAAAGCCTACCAGCTCAGTCAGTACGCGTACCCCTTTCTCACCGGGGGTGCTATCAAGGGGGTGGCACTTACTCGCGTGCACCTTGAAGAGGATACCGCTCGAAGTCAGCACGACAAGGGCGACTACAGTTTGGTTGACTTCAATCGGGCTGGTGTTCCGCTCATGGAGTTGGTGACCGAACCAGTAATTCACAGTGCCACCGCAGCAGGTGACTTTGCTCGTGAGCTACAACTAACCCTTCGAACTCTCGGAATTGCACACGTCAATATGGAGCGGGGAGAGATGCGCGTAGAGGCGAACATCTCAGTGAGTCAAACTGACACCTTAGGTACTAAAGTTGAAGTTAAAAACCTCAACTCATTTAAGTCAGTCGAATCAGCTATTGCCTATGAAATTGAGCGACAGGTAGCACTTCTTGAGCAAGGGGAAGGCGTGGCCCAAGAGACCCGGGGTTGGGATGAGGTAAAACAGCGAACATACCTCCAGCGCAGCAAGGAAACAGCCAAAGACTACCGCTACTTCCCAGATCCTGATATCCCAAAAATGAGTATCCAGGACCATATGTATTTTTCTCGGTTGAGCGAGAAAACAATAGAGTTACCAGAAGAAAAGCGTAAAAAATATAAAGATATCGGTTTACCGAGTAATCAGATTGAAACTATCATCCAGAGCGATTTTCTCGATACCTACTTTGCGCAGGTTGTGAAGTTGGCAATGGATGTCGCTACTACACCCTCGGTCCTCCCGCTGGCTGCGAACTATCTCACCAGTGACGTCGTATGGCTCCGTGGAAAGGGTACGCCAATGCACCTCTCGGCTAAACATTTTTTGGAGCTTATTTCGCTACTTGAGCGCGGGGTTATTACCTCCCGAGTTGCCAAGGATTTGCTGCCAGAGTTACTTGAGTCTAATGCGGCTCCTGAAGTCTTGGCAAATCAGCGCGGCCTCATCCGTTCGGCTGATACCAACGCACTTTCGGTGATTTTACAGCAGGTAATCGTTGACAATGAATCTGTCGTTGCAGAATATCGTGCCGGCAAGGCCGCTTCCTTGCAGTTTTTGATTGGTCAGGTCATGAAGATTAGTAAAGGAACTGCTGATCCGGCCCTGGCTCGTGAGGAACTCCTCAAGCTTCTCTCGTAGCCGAGAAAACCCTTACCATCCACAGTTAGTAACTTCCTTGTCCGAGATTGGAAGGAGGATTTGATATAATCCAACCATGGATACCGTAACTATCGATGGCGTTGAGTACGTAAAGGCATCTGTCCTGGCACGAAAGCATCGCTACACCAGCGACTATATTGGACAGCTGTGTCGTGGGAAAAAGGTCGACGCGCACCTCGTGGGTAGAACATGGTATGTATACCCACCATCACTCGAAGGACATCAGTCCACCCGGTATTCTGAACTTCGTTCAGGCGATAAAATGACCGATAAATCAAAAAAAATATCATCTTCTCGGATAGATGTCGAAGCTCCACTTTCCAAATCCCTGCTTAAGAATCACAAACCACATTTTCAGGATCGCATGGTTTGGAAGCCGAGCGAGTACGAAAACGACGAGGCGGCTCTATTGCCGGTTGCGTCTTCAAAACCTGATCAACAGCCAGTCAAAATGCCCGTGAAGTTGGCAGAGGGAAAGCGTGTACGGGTGGCGTCAGTCTCAAAAAACATCTCCATGGTGAGTAAGCCCCTTCCGGCAATTGCGCTAGCTGGAACGATACGAGTTCAAGATTATACGCCTAACCTCGTACCCGAGAGATCAGTTGAACAAGAGAATTTTGTTGATACTTCTAGTTATTCTGATTATGAGGACCCTTTGGTGGACGAGCTACAGGAGACTGATAGGCTGCCTACTACGCCAATGGCCCCTGGATCTGCGGTAGCCTTCATGCGCCGTCTGGACAATACATCAGTCAAAAGTCATGCCCTTGGAGAAGCTGGTATTTTACCTCCCACCGCTACTTCTGTTGAGGAATCTGTACCGGTTTCTACCAAGACTGAGCGATTACACCACCAACGACGGTCCCTCGCCATACCGAAGCGGTCATTGACCTCGTCTCAAGATCCGCGAACATCACTTTTCTTTAAACTGGTTATTGCACCTGCGGTTATACTCTTCATAGCTGGGGTGTCTGCAACCTTGCTTGCTGTAGAGACGGTGATGGTAGTTGAGGGCGGTGAACAGTTGGCATCACTGCGATTTGACCCATCACTTTTTGGACGCATCTTCACCGCGTGGCGGTAAAAAAATTATACACATTTGAGATGAAGGTTTTTGTCGGTTTGTCTTTATAATTAAAGACAAAACGAATATGAGTGAAGCACTCATGATTAATGGCAGACCTCTCCTTCCCGTCAAGGATGTGGTTAGACGCAGTCGATACACGCGTGACTACATCGCGAAGCTGGCTCGAGAAGGGGTGATTGTGGGGGTGCAGGTGGGCCGACAGTGGTTTATTGATGAGTCGTCACTCCAAAGTTTTACCGAAGTCAGTGAGTTAGAGGCGGAGGTGCGTCGTCGACATCTCAGTGGTGAACGACGTCGTGAGCGTGACCTCCGAGAGGAGGTGGAGCGGCAGTGGGATGTTATGCCGATGCAGCCGCGTTACCAGCCGTTGCGGGCGGTGGTCGCCACGGTGGCTGTTTTTTGTGTTGGTGTTTTTTCTGCGTTTGTTATCCAACTGGTGCCGGCCACCGTGTCACATGTTGCGACACTGTGGCCGGCACCGGAGGTAGGGGTGGGTATCGGCGCACTGCCCCATCTGCCCTCGGTGCTAGCGGAGCCTCAGGTGAAATTTCCTGCTATCACCTCGACCGAAGAAGAAACTATTCCTTTGGTTTTTTCAGATATTAAAACGAGGGATTCATTTATTGCGACCAGTGCCGTGTTGTTCATTTCCGAGCAGGCAGCGACATCAGCGGCTGCGGTGGCCGCGATATTTTCTGATCCAGTGACTGTGACCTTTACGGCGTCGGGAACTGGCGTGGTAATGGGTAGTTCAGGTGCTGGTACCACCACCGTACCCTTTGTTCGTGTACCCCTAACGGTAGCTCGTGATGGAGACTCAGGAGTAATGCCGATAGTGCCATAGGTATTTCAGTATGCGTTTTGTAACCAGGAAAACTGCATATCAAGGAATCATCGCTGTGGCTTTTGTAGTGGTCACCGTTTTGTTTAGTGTTGGTTTAGTGACTGCCCAAACCACTCCTCAAATCAACTACCAAGGCAAACTTACTACCAGTGGCGGTGTGGCTGTGCCAAACGGTACTTACAACATGCGCTTTTGGCTACTCACCGGCCCCAGCGTTGCAACTAGCTCTGCGGTTTGGACAGAAAGCCTCACGTCGAGTAATCGGGTACAGGTGACGAATGGTCTTTTCTCAGTCATGCTCGGCAGCACCACGTCACTTACCGGCGTGAACTTTAATCAGACATTGTATCTGGCGGTAGAGATTGGTGGTACGAGTACATCGCCTACGTGGGACGGTGAAATGAGCCCGCGCAAGATAATTGGTACCGTACCAGCTGCCTTTGAAGCCCGTCGCCTTGAAGGGGTGGCGTCCTCATCTTTCCTGCG
>CALRHO010000023.1 GCA_943359405.1 Candidatus Nomurabacteria bacterium | reverse complement strand
GCAAAAATAGAACGGACGAATTCACGGGCGTTCTCGACGGTAGCCAGGTCACCGTCACGAAGACGGTTGTAAATCTCAATGAAAGAGTCGTCGGTGGTCTTCGCCGGGTCCTTGGCGATGGTTGCCTTCATGTACTCCTCACCGCGCGGCACACCCTTCACGAGCGCAATCATGTCCTTCTCGCTCTCCGTACCAAGTACCCGAAGGAGTGATGAGATCGGGAACTTCTTCTTGCGGTCAATCTTGACGTAAATAACGCCGTCAGCCTCAGACTCAATCTCTACCCACGCGCCGCGGGCAGGAATAATCTTGGCACCAAAGAGCATGCGGCCCTTACTCTCGTTGGCAGTAAAGAAGATACCGTACGAACGAGCAAGCTGTGGCACAATCACCCGCTCCACACCATTGATTACGAAGGTACCGTTGTCAGTCATTACTGGCACGTCGGTGAGGAAAATTTCCTGCTCCTTTTCGCTCTCAAACGTCTTATTCTTGAGTACGACCAGCGCGCGCAGTGGTGCCTCGTAGGTAAGCTTGTTCTCCTTGGCAAATTCCGGGGTGGTTTTCGGACTGCCAAGTTCGTACTTCTTAAAACGCAGTTCAAACTTCTTTTCTGAGTAATCCGAAATCGGCGAAAACTCCGTGAAGATTTCACGCAGGGCCGTTTCAATGAACCAGCGGTATGACTCACGCTGTGGCTCGATGAGGTCTGGCAGGTCGATGCGTGGTGCTGGACTGGTCGCAAAGACCTTCTTTGGCAACTCCGCTACCGACATCGTGCGCTCATCAATATGCTCGGTACGCATAGGAAACGTGATGGAAACGTTACGACTTTTATAAAATGGACCCTCTCCTCCCACCGACCATTGGCGCCATCCCATCACGAACCACTATCGACCACATAACAAGAAATACACGTAGTAATACGCGTTCTCTCTGCGTGCGAAGATTAGAAGATTGTGGTGGTGCTCACACCAATACTCGATTTACTCGCCGCTATTGAAATCTCCACCCGTAACTCATTCGAGACCTCACCTGCGTTGGTGCCGGGATTGTAGCACGTGGGTAAAAAAGCCGCAATATGGCAAGCCCTCCCCTGGGGAAAAATCAGTTCTTCGGCTTTTTTGTTTTGTTTTCACCACGCACTAACCCTCCGCGCCAGGCCTCAATTTTGGCATGATTTCCCTCCACGAGGACCTTTGGGACCGTATATTGCTGCTTTTTATACGTAAATATCTCCGGACGGGTGTAGGTGACGCCACTCGTGGCCCGATCGTCTTCAAGCGAGTCGGAGGCGCCGAGGACTCCGGGGATGTGACGCGCCACCGCATCGATAATCGTGAGGGCAGGTAACTCGCCTCCGGTCAGGATGTAGTCACCCACTGACACCTCCTCGGCCTCAGTAATGTCGCTTACTCGGGCATCGATCCCTTCGTAGCGGCCGGAGATCAGTACTACGTGGTCATACTGCGCGGCGTAGGCCTTAGCAACATTCTGCGTAAACGGAGTACCACGCGGTGACATAATGAGGGTCTTCACCTTCCCGGCTTTGCGAGCAGCAGTCTTCTTCCCCACCGCCTGCTCCCAAGCCCGGACAATCGGCTCTACCATCATCACCATACCGGGGCCACCACCATACGGGCGCTCGTCGGTCTTGCGGTGCGTATCGGTCGCAAAGTCACGCGGATTGTAGTAAGAAACTTCAATCTTCTTACCTCGGACCTTAGCCCCCTTACCCTTGTCGGTCTTCTGGGCCCGACCAAGCACGCTGGCGTTTGTATACGCCTCACAAACTCCTGGAAACAACGTAATAACGTGAAAATGCATGCTGTTACTGTACCGCAAGCAACTCTGAACGCAACTTCATCCATAGTTTGCCCAAATGATTTTCCCCACCCCCATCTGCACAGCCCCAGAAACCGTCAGTGGGTGAATTTTCAACAATATCTTTACCGGTGGTCTCAATTAATCTTTTTTTTACCACCTCATGTTGTGTCAGTTTGGCGCGCAAAATCTCCTCCATAAAATGAATCTTTACGGTATCCCATGTACTGTCAACCACATTTCTATTTGCATCTGATATCACCTTTGTGTCCCTTGCACTCCTTGCGAGCAGTATCTGCTCTGCTACTTCTGATTTTGAATAATCAAATTTCTTCCATTGGTAAGCGTGCTCAGCAGTAGCAAAAACCTTTCCCCAGATTTCAATAGCAAAACTTGAGAAATTATCAAATACGTAGAAATGTGGTGTGTAGAAAAATACCGCTTCGTCAGTTTCGTAATTACTAATATTTAACCGCAAAGAATCGGACATAAAGAAAGCCTACCACACAAAAAGCGCCACCCGAAGGGTAGCGCTTTTTGTGTTAAATCTTCAAATCATCTATCGCCTCGTCCAATGATTTCATCGTCGAAGCCGGATTATCCTCCTGCATCGCTTCAGCAATTTCACGTGTCATTCCCTTGCCGCCAACGGGCTCATTGATTTTGAGATTGACTCGCGCGTCGTGCTTCATGCCCACAACCCGCAGGAGGGTGCGAATGGCCTTGGCGGTATTACCCGACCGGCCAATAATCTTACCCATATCGTCAGCGTGTACGTCGAGCGTAAGAAGTACGCCCATCTCGTCAACGGTGCGGTGTATCTTGACACTCTCTGGGTTATCGACCAATGCCTTTACCAGAAACTCCAGAAACTGCTTATCTTCATGCTGGTCCATACTATTCGAGTGCTTAACTGAATGCTCGTAAGCGTCCGTTACAGAATTGCAACTGACCCTCTCTCATGATACGAGAGGGTGAAGAGTGCGTCAACGCAGAGCGGGGTATTAGGCAGCAGCCTCTTCCTTCTTGGGGACCGTTTTCTTGGGAAGGACGTTAATCTTCTTCTTGTCGATAACCTTCTTAGAAACCAAGATATTGTGAACGGTACCAGAAGCCTGGACACCCTTTGAGAGCCAGTGCTTAGCTGCTTCAGCGTCTACCTCAGATTTTCCGAGCTTTGGGTTGTAGTGCCCAAGCTGCGCTACGAAGTTGTTACTCTTCACGCTCTCACGCTTATCTACCACGATAATACGGTATGACGGGTCGTTCTTTCGGCCTACGCGCTTTAGTCGCATCATTAACATAGTGGCGCTAGACTACCAGAAAGGTTCAAAATGGTCAACAAGAGAAGCAACGTGCCTCTCATGAAGCTTGGTTCCCATTTGACAATTACCACGTTCAAAACCAAGCGAAAGGCTTCCCGTGGACCAAAACACCACCACAAGGCTAGCAAAATAAGGCGCAAGTGCTATACTGCGCGCGTGAATCAAGCACTATTGACCCACGAGGGTCCCATCATGATCCGCGGCAAGGGTACTGGCTTTGTCGCCCATCCTGACCTCTCTGAGGACATCGTTATTGAGCGAGACAACCTAGGCGTAGCGCTGGACGGCGATATTGTTGAGGTCTCATATACCACCCGCCCTGGACAGCGAGCCGAAGGCAAGGTGACCAGAGTTATCAAGCGCGTACACAACGAGCTTATTGGCGTTATCAAAGAGCGTGCACCCGGCGACCACGCCTCACTCTACCTACAGCCGGACAACCACCGCATCCACATCCGCCCCACCCTGGACCCCCTCGCGGCCGAGCACCTCGGTATGAAGGTAGCCGTCACCCTCGTCGAC
Organism: Candidatus Nomurabacteria bacterium; assembly: GCA_943359405.1. Classification (GTDB taxonomy): domain Bacteria; phylum Patescibacteriota; class Minisyncoccia; order Phycocordibacterales; family UBA918; genus OLB19. The sequence continues at coordinate 7,070 of CALRHO010000023.1, read as the reverse complement.
TGGACGAGTCCCGCAACCGAGCCAAAGGCCGCCGTGATTGAAGTCCTCGGCCGCGCCGGTGACCACGAGACTGAAATGCGCGCCATCATCCGTGGTGGTGGCTTTGCGCTCGACTTCCCTCCGGCAGTCGCCAAGGCGGCCGAGGATATCCACGCCCGTCGTGACGAGATTTTCCGTGAGGCACAAGCCGACCCGAAGCGTCGCGACATGCGCGATGTCACCACCATGACCATCGACCCCGTCGATGCCAAGGACTTTGACGACGCCCTCTCACTCCGCACACTCGAGAATGGGAACGTTGAAGTGGGTATCCATATCGCTGACGTCTCTCACTACGTGCGCGAGGGTGAACCCATTGACGACGAGGCGCAGGAGCGCGGCACCTCGGTATACCTGGTTGATCGGGTGATTCCGATGCTCCCGGAGGTCCTCAGTAACGACCTGTGTTCGCTGCGCCCACATGAAGACCGCCTCGCTTTCTCAGCCGTCTTTGAACTGACGCCAAACGCTGACATCGTAAACGCCTGGTACGGCCAGACCATCATCCACTCCGACAAGCGCTTCTCGTACGAAGAAGCCCAGGAAGTGCTCGACAAACAAGATGGCCCCTTCCTCCAAGAACTCACCACCCTCATGACCCTTGGTCGCAAACTGCGTGCCGAACGCTACCGCGAAGGCGCCATCGCCTTTGAGCAGCCGGAGGTAAAGTTTGAACTCGACGAGCGTGGCGCACCAGTCCGTGTCTATGCCAAAGTCCGCACTGAGACCATGCTAATGATTGAGGACTTTATGCTCCTCGCTAACCGCGAGGTAGCCACCTACATCTACGACCGAGCCAAGGACGCTGGCCGCGACCTGGCTTTTATCTACCGCATCCACGACACGCCCAATCCTGAGAAGATTGAAGAACTATCAATGTTCCTACGAGCGCTTGGCTACGAGTTTGAAAGCCACAAAGGTATCGTAACCGCCAAAAACATCAACAAACTGCTCAAAGAAGTTGACGGGAAGCCAGAGGCCAACCTCATTAAGACCGCTACCATCCGCAGTATGGCCAAAGCGGTGTACTCAACCAAGAACATTGGGCACTTTGGTCTCGCCTTTAAATTCTATACGCACTTTACATCCCCGATTCGTCGTTACCCCGACCTCCTTGCGCACCGACTCTTGCGTCGCCACCTCGACGGCTCTAGTATCAAAGGCACTGAACTCGCCCAGTTTGAAAAGATATCGGTACAGTCATCACAGCGCGAAATGGAGGCCGTCTCAGCCGAGCGTGACTCGATTAAGTTCAAGCAAGTTGAGTACATGCTCAACCGAGTGGGGGAAGTATTCAACGGCGTTATTACCGGTGTGACCGACTGGGGCATTTACGTGCAAGACACCGTCTCGCTCTCTGAGGGTATGGTACGCCTCGCCGCCATCAAGGGAGACTACTATGAGTACGAGGCCAAGCAGTACCGCATCAAAGGCCAGCGGACTGGTAAAATCTACCGCCTCGGAGATGAGGTAAAAATCAAACTAGTGAAGGTCCTCAAGGATGAACGACAACTAGATTTTGAACTCGTAGGCTGATCAATAGCCATAGTGACCCCGAAGAAAAACTACTACTTTTATACACGATGGTAGTAGTTTTTCTTCAGAGTTCATAGTGTGTACGCTAGTACAGTCATAACGCAAAAAGTAATGACACCACCCCAGTAAATTACCGGCATCGGTATCGTAACTCCAAAAAACTTCTTCAGGTAGTAGTGAATAAATTCCTCGTTGGAATCTATCGCCTCCCCCGCTTTGTTGCGTAACGTAAACTCAAGATACGTGAGCGGACATACCCGAAATACCACCCACGACAGAATCCACAACGCCAGTGATAAAAGATACCAAGTACGCCACGACTCAAACTGCCAACCAAGTAGTAGCCATGCTCCAAACAAAAGATGGGCTACAAAAAATAAGTTAGCGATAACTATCAAATATTTGTTCATGTCTGTAGCCAACTCATCTTTGCTTCGCTCCGCTCGCAAAGACAAACCATCTAAATTTCTATTACCACTACTTCGCCACTGCCAGCGCCTCCTCAAGACGGACCGAGAGGAGTTTGGAGACACCATCAGCACCCATCGTGACGCCGTAGAGGATAGAAGCACGACTCATGGTCTCACGATTGTGCGTAATGAGAATGAGTTGTGACTTCTTAGCTAGTGCCTCAATCAGGTCGCCATAGCGGCGACTATTGGCCTCATCAAGCGCAGCGTCGGTCTCGTCGAGGATGATAAATGGTGGCGGATTGACCTGGCTCATGGCAAAGATAAGTGCAATTGAGGTGAGCGCACGCTCCCCGCCTGAGAGCATCTCCAGTCCCTTTACCCGCTTATTAGGCAACTTTACGTCGAGCTCGATCCCGACCTCTGCCTCGCCATCCTCTTCCACGATAGCTGCCCCATCGTCCTCACTCTGTGTACGGACCTTAGGCTCGATGCGCCTCAGTGTCGCCTCACCACCACCAAACATAAGCGTAAAGAAGGTATTAAACTCGACCGAGATTTTGTCGATACCGGCAAAGAAATGTTCATGGAGCTCTTCGGTCAGTTCGGCAATAAGTGCCGTCAGTTTCTCTACTGAGGTGGTAAGATCGGTCAGTTCCCTCGCCAAAAACTCATCACGTTCCTTGGCATCTTGCCATTCCCTCAGCACATCTTCAGTCGTACCGATGCCGAGTTCTTCGAGACGAATCTTGAGTTTCTCCAGTTCGTGCCGGCGACTGCGCTGAACCCCCCGGTCTTCATGCGCAATCTGCTCAGGCGCCAATTCCACCCCGTCAACGACTACAGCCACTTCGTAGTAGCGCGCTACCTCGCGCCCGAGGAGTGCTACCGCTTCTGTTAGCTCACGCCTAAACTCATCGCGGTCACGCTCAAGCGCCGCGAGTTCGCGATCAATGCGCTCCACCTGCCCTTCGAGCATGCGCTGCTCACCAACGAGCCGAAACACCTCACGCTCGGCAGCACGGGCACCTTCGGCTTCGGCTTCGCGACTTTGACGTACTGATTGGTAAACTGCTTCGGCTTCGGCCTCTCCGATGGCAGCCGCTTCCGCCGCGGACTTGAGTCGGAGCAGGACTGTCTCTAATTCTTTGTGTTCGGACTCAAGACCGTCCTGGTCGGTAGCTTCTACCTCCTGCGGGGCACGCTCAAGCAGAATGCGAAGTTTTCGCACGACATCAATCAGGGTACGCTTGAGAAGTGCCAGATCATCACGTTGCGCCGCCGCATCAGCCTCGGACTCAATACTGGTAACCACGCGCTCGAGTTCTGCCCGGGCAATCATTGGTGCTGGCGCAGTGACCCGACGTGAACGCTCGGTAATCCGGCGCGTAATGTATGCTAGCTGTCCCTCGACTTTACTAAGCTCCTGCACCGCCACTTGGCGCGCTCGTGAGGCGCTGCGCCAAGCCTCTTCAGCCCGCACGACTTCTCCCGCACGTACATCAGACCCTTCTGCCGCGCGCAGTATCTCCTTGGCAGCTGCGAGTTGTCGCTTCACTTCATCGAGGACTGCCGCTGGCTCACGTCGCTCACCCGAGAGACGGTCGCTATGGAAAGCCAAATATATATCTTCACGGCGCAAATACTCGACATAGACCGTGCGTAGGGTCTTTTGCACCTCAAGGGACTTCTCAATTTTCTGGACCTGTTTCTCGAGATAACGCAGGTGTGGTGCGGCTTCACGTCGCAATGACTCAACCTGGGCGATGTTTTCCTTAGTCTTTGTGAGCTTGCGTTCGGCCTCTTGTTTTTTGAGCTGATAGACTTTAAGACCAAGCGCATCTTCTATCATCTCGCGTCGTTCGCGGGCACTGGCTGAGAGAATGCGATCAGCCTCACCTTGGCTAATAATATGATGGCCGGTCGGGCCAATGTTGGCCGAGGCAAGAAGTTCTTGAATATCTTTGAGTCGTACCGTACTCCCGTTGAGTCGATACTCATTTTGCCCATCCCGATGCACGATGCGCTCAAGGCGAATCTCATCAAAGTCGAGTGGAAACTGGCGCTTACCATTGTCGAGTACTACTTCGACCTGCGCTCGGTTGCCACGCGAGACACTCTCGCTCCCGCCCCAGATAAGATCCTCGCCCCGTTTCCCGCGCATCGACTTTACCGACTGCTCACCAAGGACAAACCGAAATGACTCAGCTACGTTACTCTTCCCCGATCCATTCGGCCCTACAATCGCGGTAATCGGAGCAGAAAATTCAAGTTCGCCTTTCTTAGCAAACGACTTAAACCCGTTGATGGTGAGCGCCTTGAGGTACATGTGTCACTATTCTACCAGCACTCCGCACCCACGCTATAAATTGCGTAGCTACGTGCTTGTAACGCACCTCCTAGCGCCGGATCTCCACATACTAGGCCTGTAGGGCTACAGGGAGCCGGGCAGCGGGCATAGGGATGTGCATAGTTATCAACAACCAGTCTTTCTACGCCAAAGTGGTATAAGAGCTTATACGACGTTCTGGTGGAGTTGACGGCATATTTAATACCAACATTTTCTCCCTCCGTGTGGTTTTCTGGTAACTTGTCCATAAACTCAGGAACGAGGCCGAGTATGTATTCTTCGCACTGCACCCCCCAAGTCGTACCTGAAGCAAGGGGACCGGGCCCGACCCAGCGACCTACTGTCGAAACATCAAAAAAATTTGCACTACATCCAGGAAGTGGATACTCACCATGGGTATCTTTGTACAATTCAATGGCCGCGTGCAACTGTTCTAACTGCGCCATCCGACTCCGGTCTCGTGCCTGCAGGCGCGCATCACGATAACTGACATACGCGACAGTTGCTAAAACGCCAGCAATCGTAACCACTACCAACATCTCTACGAGAGTAAAACCAGAACTTGGACGTGTAATGTTCATATTCTTTGTAACCTTACCATGCCTCAGCCCCTGACGAGTATACGGCATACGTACGAGCATTAGCAGGAATACCGCTACCAGCCGCAGTCTCAGCACACAATCCACCCAATCCTGCTGACTGTGGTGGACAAACCGCAAAGCGATCCTCAAAGGAACTAATGGTGCCAACGCCAGATTCTACCGCCTGAAAAACAACTAACTTGTAGGCATTACCATCCGAGCGATAGGCAAAGGCACGACCCTCCGGACGACTACTGTTTGGCAAAGCACCAATATACGCTGGCACGATGCCACGAATAAAGTCGGGGCATACGCTTGTCGAAATTCCCGCGAGGGTCGTATCACTGGTTGCCCACGCACCACCAGTACCACAGCCTTGTGTCGGATAAAAGCCAGTCTGGGTACGGTAGGTTTCAATTGCTAACTGCAAATCAGCCAATGTCGTTTGTCGCACCTTGTCACGCGTACTCATGCGCGACTCTTCAAAACTGACATATACTATCGCAATCAAAATACCAATAATGGCAATCGTGACCATGAGTTCTATCAAGGAAAAACCTCTTCTCATAGGATAGGAAAAATTAACATGTTCATAGTAGACAGTAAGGATTAATCTCCACCACCTCCCTCTCCACCGTTTTCACAACTAACTGCGAGCACCTTCAATCCGGTCAGGGCGCGCAAGTCGCCTGAATCGCAAGGGCTTTAAAGGTCCCATAGCACGGGTCTCCGAAGACCGAATTATCTGCAGCGACCGAGCAGCTGCCAAGGCCGACGCACGCCGTAGAGACGATACTAAGGCTGTCCGACGCATGGCATGCGGCATTAACGCTGAAGGCACCACACGAGCCTCCGGGCGTCCCATAGCTCGCGAACGTCACGTCCTGAATGACCTCGCCAGGCGGGCAGGTAACCGTCGCGGCCTCAAACTCGCTGACATAAGCGCAAGCCACGCTACCGCCACCGCCACCACCCCCACCACCCCCCCCACCTCCCCCGCCACCTCCCCCCCGACTAGTAGGCTCCGTATCATCTGGTTCAGTAAAGAAAATACAAACATCATCTCCCTGGGCAACTTTTCGCTCGGAAAGTGACAGCGCTTCGGTCTCAGGGACCGAGACCCAGGTATTAAGAACACCATTGGGGCCGACGCTGCATACCGCACTCGGCCAATCCGCTCTCGCAACCAAAAAGTTGTTATCGTAGGCGTAGTGCCTGCCCCACGGGTCACGCACCGGCATACGTGCCGGGGTACGTGCGGATACGTACGGAACAACCACCGTTTCCCACTGGGACTGCAGTGTAGTATCTATTAACCTCCAACCACACATGGTACAACTGTCACCTCCCGGTGGCATCGAACCAGTAACTTCTTTATGGAGTTTTAGTGCCGCCTTAATACTCTCCAGTTCTACCTCTGCCTTAGCAATCTTACTATTCGTTCGCGCATTACTAAATCTTCCAAACACGAAGGCGGCTAATATTGCAATAATAGAAATGACTACTAGTATTTCAACGAGCGTAAAGCCGCGTGCACGAAATTGATTCTGTACAAAGATTACTGACATATGATTGCTACCGTACCCGTAATAGCCATGGCACGAAGATTTCTTTTCACCCCATCCGTATAGGTATTGAGTCTGAAGTTTTCGAGGGGATCAACGGTTGGGTTGGGAGCTGGATCTAGGCAACGCCCCGCACCATCACAGACTGAAGCGGTGATAGGAACAATACCACCCCACACCGCAAAACTTCTCAAAAACCGTGTCGAGCTAATATTGCACTGATGCCCTGCGGTGTTTTCTGTCTGGGTGACAGTTACTCCAGAAACAATCGAACCACACCAGCCATCTCCTCCCGCATCCCGCCGAATATCAGCACTGGAGATATTGGCAATATCACAACTGGCCAATGGATGCTCCGGGGTGACATCCATACTTTCAACGGTATTCATGGCAATTATTTTATAGACATCACGGGAAGTGTTGGTGATGTACGCGTAGCCACAGTCAAGCGGTGCCGTGGTATCGACACACGCATTCCGGTTGGGGTCACGCGGTAATGTACGTATGTACTGGGGTGCAATGTCACGTATGTACCGATTTGGATCGCCCGATGTACAGGCAAACGCAGTCCCCTGCTCACCAGACCAAT
>CALRHO010000022.1 GCA_943359405.1 Candidatus Nomurabacteria bacterium | reverse complement strand
TTGGGCCCAAACGGAGCAGGGAAGTCGACCACCATTCACTGTATTACTGGTATCGCGCAGCCGACCTCTGGACAAATTCGCATCGATGGCACTGATGTGGTGACTGACTATAAAATCGCGCGCACGAAGGTTGGCCTTTCTCCACAGGAATTTAATGTTGATATCTTTGCGACCCCCGAGCAGCTCATGGATTACATGGGTGGTTACTACGGTATCCCGGCCGAGGCCCGTCGCACTCGGGTAAATGAACTGATTGCGCGGTTTGATCTTGAAAAGCACCGGAAGGTAAAATTTCAGAAACTCTCAGGTGGCCTCAAGCGCCGAGCGATGCTCGGTCGGGCTCTCGTACATACTCCTGACCTCCTCATTCTCGATGAGCCAACGGCGGGTGTCGATGTCGAGCAACGCCGCGACCTGTGGGCGTATCTGAAAGAACTTAATGAGGCGGGGAAGACGATTATCTTGACTTCGCACTATCTTGAAGAAATTCAGTACCTGTGTCGTGAAATTGCCATCATAAATCACGGTAAAATCGTAGCGCGTGGAACCAAGGAAGAATTTATGAAAGATGGGAAGACGGTGGAAGATACCTATCTGGAAATTACCCGAGCCGACGATAAGAAAGATGCACCATGAACTGGATAGGTCTCTACACCATGTTTCGGCGTGAGGTACAGCGCACCCTGCGGGTGGTGATTCAAACTCTGGTTGCACCCGTGATTTCAGCTGCACTCTATTTGTTTATATTCGGTACTGTCATTGGTACTAAGATTGAAGACTTTGCTGGGGTACCGTATATCACGTTTGTCTTCCCGGGCGTGCTTATGCTCTCGATTATTAATGCCAGTTTTGCCAGTGCCTCATCGGCGCTTTACTTCATGCGCTTTACCCGCGGTATTGAAGAGATTTTAATTGCACCATTTTCATACTTTGAAATGCTCCTCGGGTTTGTGGGAAGTGCGGTGACGCGGGCGCTGATGGTGTCCTTCCTCATTCTGGCAGTTGGTCTTTTGTTTGGTGCGGTATCGCTCGTGAATCCGCTCGCGTTTGTATTCTATGTGGCCGCCATCTCGGCTATCTTTGCTATGTTGGGAATTATTGTAGCGCTCTGGGCAGAAGGGTTTGAGCAGCTGCAGGCTCTTAATACGTTCGTGATCACACCACTCACATACCTCGGTGGTATTTTCTACTCCATTACGATGCTCCCACCACTGGCAGCACAAATTACGATACTCAATCCCTTTTTCTACTTCGCAGACGGTATACGTAGTAGCATGATTGGCTACAGTGAAGCTAACACCACGGTTGGTCTCGTGGTCATTCTGGGTTTGGTAACCGTGCTCGGACTTACGGTGACTCATTTATTCAAAATCGGTTGGAAGATCCGCGCCTAAGCGCCATAGCACAGACATCTGCTTCGTTGTCTTCGACACAAAAACCTCGCCGTACCCACCAGTACGGCTCGTATGTTTGTGCCTCAACGCCTTGCATCTGCCAGCACTATGACACTTAGGATCTATCGTCTAAATCACTGAGTTGCACACAGTTGTCCAGTCTGTGTTTGTGCGGTGTTTGCTACACTGAGTAGCAGTATGAAACACGCCACAAAGTTGTACGAGACCGTCTCCGCGCTCATGGCGCCAGGCAAGGGAATTTTAGCTGCTGACGAAAGTGATGCGACGGCCGGTAAGCGCCTCGCGATGGTGCATTTACCGAATGAGCCCGAGCACCGACAGGATTTTCGGGAGCTACTCTTTACGGCACCGGGCATTGAAGAGTACCTTTCGGGTGTCATCATGTACGATTCGTCGATTAAAAATTTTACCGATGATGGTATACCGTTTCCAGATGTACTGACGGCTAAGGGTATTTTGCCTGGTATCAAAGTGGACCTGGGTACCAAAGACCTGCATGGCTTTAAAGGTGAGGTGGTGACTGAGGGGCTTGATGGACTCGATAATCGACTGACCGAGTACTACGAACTGGGCGCTCGGTTTGCTAAGTGGCGTGCCGTTATTGTTATTGATGAAGATAAGCTACCAACGACAGAAAGTCTCGAGATGAATGCAGTACAGCTTGCACGCTACGCCCAGCTCTGCCAGGCGGCTGGCATTGTGCCGATGGTAGAGCCAGAGGTGCTTTATGCCGGTGATCATGATATTGCGCGCGCTGAAATGGTAACCACGAGGACACTCCAGATACTCTTTCATACACTCATAAAGTACAAAGTTGACTTGCGGGGTCTTATTCTCAAGTCGTCAATGGTGCTTGCGGGCGATATGTACCCCGAACAGTCGTCGCCTAGTGAGATTGCAAACGCTACACTTCGTACCTTTCACATGTCGGTACCACATGAGGTGGGTGGTATTGTATTCCTCTCGGGTGGTCAGACCCCGAAGCGAGCGACCGAGAACCTGAATGCGATTGCAGGAATTGGTGAACAACCATGGCCGATTACCTTTTCGTACTCTCGTGCCCTTGAGGAACCGGTACTGCTCACCTGGCAAGGAAAGCCCGAGAACATACCCGAGGCACAAAAGATGCTCCTCCATGCAGTCATGATGAACGGTCTTGCCTCTCAGGGCCAGTACGACGCCAGTAAAGACTCAAAATTGAAATAGCTTCTTACAAACGTGGCAACAAAAAAACTCCCTTCAGGGAGTTTTTTTAAAGGCCGTGCTGGAGTGTTGTACGTACGAGGCGCACTATGAAAAAGACCCACGTGGGACGGATTTGTCCCGCGAGGGTCTAGTTCAGTAGTGCAACGAGTAATTGTTGTGCACCAGTTCGCCCGACTACTTTTTCTGCTTATAAACGGTATGCTTCTTTGCTACAGGATTGAATTTCTTCATTTCGAGCTTTTTCGAAGGGTCTTTTTTTGTCTTATTGTTGTAGCGGACGTAGTACGTGTGGCCCTTTCCAACACCCTTGCTGTCGCCAACCGACACGAGTTTTATCAGTAAGTCTTGTGACATAGTGGCCGTAGACTACCAAAAAACTAGGCCTGCGTCAAACTACCGCTCTGCCGGCAGCTCACTATACACAGTAAAACTCCAGTCACGGAAAGGGTCTTAAAAAACCCGTGATATCATGGTCTCGTGGCTCACGAAACCGCCGATATATCAGCGTACCTGCACGAGTGGTTTTCCTTGTATTACGTATGAGAATCCTCACGTTTGGTTGGGACTATCCACCGTCTCGGAACGGAGGTTTGGGTGTTGCTTGTTACGGGCTAACCCGCGAACTGGTAGCAGCGGGTGCCGAAGTGATTTTTGTGCTCCCGAAAACTCAGCAGACAATAGGTGGCGCTCGCTTTGTATTTGCTGACCAGTCTCGTCGTGTCCGAGTCCGTGAGGTTGAGTCCTTACTCCAGCCGTATCACCAGGGAGGCAGCCTGGTGCATTTTATTGTTGGCTATGACCGTGAAGGCAAGCCAATCATTCGCTCGCGCACCATCATAGAGGAGGCTCATCGTTTTGCGCATCAGGCCTCACTCATTGCTCAAGAAGAAACCTTCGATGTTATTCATGCGCACGATTGGACCTCCTACCTTGCGGGTGTGGCAGCCAAACTCGCGAGTGGCAAGCCTTTGATTTTGCATGTGCATGCCACTTCGTTTGACCAGGCAGCCAGTGCTAATGTTGATCCGGAGATTTACAAGATTGAACGCGAAGCTTTTGCATTGGCAGATCGAGTGGTAACAGTTAGTCAGTTTACTAAAAACATCATTGTCGAGCGACACGGAGTGTTGCCGGAGAAGGTGGTGGTTGTCCACAATGGCTGTGACACACATGAGCCACCACGGCACGAGCAGACGCTACAAGAGCTCAAAGCGCAAGGGAAGCGCATTGTTCTCTATCACGGTCGTATTACTATTCAGAAAGGAGTCGACTACTTTGTGCGAGCTGCCCGGCGGGTAGTCGATGTTGATCCGTCGGTAGTGTTTGTAATCTCAGGATGGGGCGACATGATGCGACAGATTATCGAGCAGGTTGGGGCAATGGGACTTTCCCAGCACGTTATTTTTGCGGGAGCATTATGGGAAGATGAGCGTGATCGAATGTATCAGAGCGCGGATTTGGTGGTGATGCCGTCAGTATCTGAACCATTTGGTCTGGTGCCACTGGAGGCGCTGCAACATGGTACTCCGTCACTTATTTCTAAGCAGTCAGGGGTAGGCGAGGTGATGAGTCATGTGTTGCGAGTTGATTTTTGGGATGTGGATGAGATGGCTAATAAGATCTTGGCGGCGATGCGCTATCCGGTAATGCGCAGGCAGCTCGTACAGGAAGGGAAGCAACAGCTCCAGCAGTTATCCTGGCGGGAGGCGGCGACTAAAGTCTACGACCTCTATCGTTCTCTGGTACAATACTTGCGCGCGTAATCTATGCTCACCGTTTGTCCATACTTTCACGTCCATCAGCCGTATCGCGTCAAGCGGTATCGAGTGTTTGATATTGGGACTGACACTGAGTATTTCAATCAGAACGATGAAACGGATCTCAATAACCGTCGCATAGTCGAAAAGGTGGCCAACAAGTCCTATCGACCGACTAATCGCGTCCTCAAGCATCTCCTCGATACGCACCCAGAGTTTCGCTTCGCGCTCTCATTTTCGGGCACGGTTCTGGATCAGTTCGAAGCTTACGTCCCGGATGTATTGGAGTCATTTCAAGAGCTCGTGGCGACCGGTCGAGTAGAGATATTGGCTGATACGTACCATCACTCACTCTCCTTCTTTTATTCAGTTCCTGAGTTTGAGCGCCAGGTGAAGCAACACCAAAAGCGTATTAAGCAACTCTTTGGTCAGACACCACGGGTGTTCCGTAATACTGAACTCTCGTACCGTAATGATTTGGCTCAGTGGTGTGAAGACAATGGCTACCTCGGCATCATGGCCGAGGGGTGGGATAAGTATTTGGGATGGCGCAGTCCAAACTACGTCTATCGACCAGTAGGTTGTAGCAAAATAAAGGTGCTCCTGAAGAACTACAAACTTTCCGATGATGTGGCGTTTCGGTTTGGTAATCGTGGGTGGGAGAGTTGGCCACTCTCGGCAGAAACGTATGCTTCGTGGGTGCATGCACACCATGGCGATGGCAACACCATCAATCTCTTCATGGACTATGAGACATTTGGTGAGCACCAATGGGAAGATACTGGTATTTTTCAGTTTCTGACGGCGTTGCCCAGAGTACTCTTAGAGCATCCGCATACCAGTTTCAAAACACCTACGGAGACAGTAGAAAGTTATGATCCGATTGGTGAGTATGATGTGCCTGATGTCTTGACCTGGGCTGACACTGATCGTGACCTGACCGCCTGGACGGGAAATGATATTCAACGGGATGCGCTGGCGGCTACCTATGGTCTAGAGGCTGATGTGTTGGCAACCAAAGATAAGCAGCTGATTGAAACCTGGCGTCGCCTCACTACCTCTGATCATTTTTACTACATGTGTACCAAGTGGAGTAATGATGGTGATGTGCACGCCTACTTCAGTCCGTACCAATCCCCATATGATGCGTATATCGCCTTTATGAATGCGCTCAGTGATTTACAATTACGAGTGAACTACGCGAAGACGGCCGCGGTGGAGAAGGAGCGTCAGAAGGCGCTGCGAGCCACCGTTAAAGCGTCGCTCCGGGTGGTAGAAGAGCCAGTGGAGGAAAGTGTCGTGCTTGATGTATCAGGGGTATCTAGGCGGATGTGGTGGTCGCCACTGCGTACTATGTACCAACGGTTCATTTCGTTCCTTACTAGTGTTCGTCTCAAATAATTTTTTGACGAATAACAATTGTTCTTACATTATATGCCAACTAAAAAAGTCGCTGCTCCCAAAGTGGTAGCGCCTAAAAAAACAACGAGTAAGTCGTCGACTGCTACTAAGCGGCCGCTGGTCTACTCTATCGAGGCTACTGCTTTTTGGACGAATGATGGGCAGATTCTCAATAGTCTCATCGCCCTCCGAGATGCCTTGGCGTCCATGCCGAAGTCGGTTTTTAACTACCATGTGAGTGCACGTCGCAACGACTTTGCGCACTGGGTTGAGGATGTGCTTGCTGACGCCGCGTGTGCTCATGAGTTGCGGAAAGCCAAGACCTCAACCACAGCCAAGGCAGTCGTTGTAAAGCACTTACGTAATTACCACAGCTGATTAATCATGGCTCGCGCCGCGACGATTGGAAACGGAAACCTGCTAGTCGGGATTGATAGTCGCGGTCAAGTCCGTGATCTTCACTATCCGTATGTCGGTGAAGCCAATCATGTGAGTGGTGCATCAGGCAACTTTGTTCATCGTGTTGGGATATTTGTTGACGGTGCAATATCTTGGTTTGATGACCCTGCCTGGCAGTTTGAATTTGAAACTGCCGATGATGTAATGATAAGTGGCTTTGTTACCCGTAACGACGCACTGGGAATAGTAGTGACCGCGCAAGATGCGGTGCATAATGAGCGTAATGTATTTTTGCGCCACTTCGCTATTTCTAGTACTCGTCCAGAAACCCGCGAAGTAAAAATATTTTTTTCGCAACAGTTCCGGATTGCTGAATCGCGTCGCGGCGATACTGCCTTCTACGACCCGCGGGTGCGGGCAATTGTCCACTACAAGGGCCATACGACCTTCTTGGTCAACGCTCGTGGTGATGGTAAACAGTTCACTGATTTTAATATTGGCTTGTTTGGTATCGAGGGGAGAGAAGGTACTTACATGGATGCCAACGACGGCATGTTGGAGCGCAATCCGATTGAACACGGCTCGGTTGATTCGGTCATTGGACTCACTCGTACCATACCAGGTAATGGTTCAGTCACAGTTGACTATTGGATAGTGGTTGGGGGTTCGGTTCCAGAAGTACATGAGCTTGATGCGTATGTGCTGAAGGAGGAGCCGCAGCGTCTCATTGCTTCTACTAACGCCTACTGGCAAGCGTGGGTAAATAAGGATGATCGTGATCTTTCACCGCTACCAGCAGCACTACAAGCCCTCTTTCGGCAGTCACTGATGGTGATGCGAGTGCACACTGATAATCGTGGTGGCATTATTGCCTCTAGTGATACCGACATGCTTCACCATGGGCGTGACACCTATAGTTATGTTTGGCCACGTGATGGTGCTCTCATTGCTCATGCTTTTGATGAGGCTGGGTACCGTGATGTTGCCAAGCGTTTCTATCAGTTTGCTGCTAAGGTGCTTGAACCGGGTGGGTACGTGATGCACAAGTATCGCAGTGATGGGGTACTCGGGAGTTCTTGGCACCCGTGGCTTCGTGGTGGTAAGCCGTGTCTCCCCATTCAGGAAGATGAAACGGCGACGACTATTGTTATGCTGTGGCGTCACTACGAACGTGAGCGTGATTTGGAGTTTATTGAGTCACTGTACAATAGTTTTATTGAACCAGCCGCACAGTTTATGTGCGACTTCATTGAACCAATGACTGGTTTACCACAAGCCTCGTACGACCTTTGGGAAGAAAAATTTGGTAGCTCCACCTACACTGCTTCGTCGGTGTATGGGGGGCTCATGGCGGCGGCGCGCTTTGCCACCATGCTCGGTAAGGATAACGATGCGCGCACCTACCAAGCAATAGCCCAGCGCCTCCAGCAGGCGATTGCGACTGAGCTCTATGATGCTGAGTTGGGGATGTTTGTAAAGCATGTCCTTATTGATGATGACGGTAATCGTCAGTACGATAAGACGCTTGATACCAGTAGTTTTTACGGACCAGTCTTTTTTGAGGTTTTTGACGAGGACGATGATCGAATTAAAACCGCACTTGCAACTATTGAGTCACGGCTTCGGGTTGGTCAAGATTGCCAAGGCTTCGTGCGCTATGAGGGTGATGGGTATTACCGCATGCACGATGCTACTACACCAAACCCTTGGATTATAACCACGCTTTGGGTCGCCCAGTACTACGTACGACGAGCCACCAAACTGACCGATTTGAAGCGGCCACTGACTATACTCTCATGGGTGCAAGCGCAGGCCGCGTTTAGTGGTATGCTCGCCGAGCAAATGCACCCCGATACAAACGCTCACCTTTCAACAGCACCCCTCGTATGGAGTCATGCTGAGTATGTACGCACGGTACTGCAGTACCTTGAAAAATTCCGTTCTATCAACGATTAATCAGTATATCGTTGCTGCCAGGTACCGTTACCATACGTGCCGATGTCGGTGCGGTGAATTGAAAAAGCCAGACCCCGACTACCAGCCTTGGTGGCTATAACGTCAGCCAAGGTGCGCATGTAGGTACCTGACGAACAAATGCAGGAAAATTGTACGATGGTAAATTGGTCAGCGGGTGTGCCGCGGCTTTTGAAATTGCTCCACGAAGCGAGGACGTCGGTTCGACGAAAGTCATTCCCGAGAGCTTTACGCTCATCGGTGACCGTAGGGAGTAATGAAATTTTTTTGATGGCGTACTGGTAAATATCCTCGCGATGATGTGTCGTTATATTTTTTATGACGAGTCTATAAATAGTCGAGGTCCGCTCGGGAATAGTGATTTCACCGATCCGACCAGTAACAGCCCACGTGTGAAGTGGTATACCGGATACGGTTTTGGCTGAGTAGGCCGGATAGGGAAGGGTGACTTCACCGATGAGTAGTGAAGCAAGTTGCTGCCAGTCGGTACCCGAAGCATCCCTAGGTTGCTCGGTGACAATACCGAGTACATCTCCGCTATCTGAGTGGGCACCAACCAAAATATCAACCTCGTAGGCCTTATCCAGTCCGTGATAGTCGGACTGGTGTTTGCAGGTGTCACCCACAAGTACCAGCAGTTTGCCAGATGCCATCGGATCAAGACGACCGGCATAGGCCATTGGGATACCCGTCAGTGTCGGTTGCGTTGCGCGGTAGGCCTCCATACACTCCAGCGGCGTTTCCCCAACTCGCTTATTGAGGACGATGTAAGATGGCATGTTAGGTACCAAACGGTGAACCGCCAAAGAAGGCATTGAGGATACCGAGGAACACAAACAACCCAAGGGCCATTAAAATCACGTGCATGGTATTAGTATACCTTGGCTGCTCTGGGCTAGGTGAGATCGGCGGGTACGAAGGTAATAGCACTTCCTCGCTTGTCACCACGACCGGTACGACCAATCCGGTGGACGTAGTCCTCGTAGGTGTTGGGAAGATCGTAGTTGATGACGTGAGAAACATCATCAACGTGAATACCACGCGCGGCCACGTCGGTTGCAACGAGGACTTTTATTTGACCGGTCTTAAACCGGGTGAGGGCACGTTGGCGTTGGCCATGGGACTTGTTGCCATGGATTGAGTCAGCTGGGATGCCGACTTTAACGAGTTCAGCACCAAGTTTCTCAACACTGTGCTTCATGGCGCCAAAGACAATAACACGTGAGAACTCAGGTTTCCCGAGGAGTGTCGCGAGGAGGTCAAACTTATGATGGTGTTCGTAACGGACGACATCTTGCGAAATCGCATTGGTGATTTCTTTCTTACGTACTGAGATGGTAAGTGGGTCATTGAGGAAGTCTTTGACAAGACCTTCAATGCTTGGGCTCATGGTGGCCGAGAAGAAGAGGGTCTGGGCATTCTTGGGCACATCCTTGAGGATGGTCTTCATGTCATGAATAAAACCCATATCGAGCATGCGGTCGGCCTCGTCAAGAATGGCCGTGGTAACAAAGCGCGTATTGATATGACCTCGCTCCATGAGGTCCTGGACACGTCCCGGGGTACCAATTATGAAGTGATTTTTGCGCTTGAGACCAGCAATTTGGGGGCGAATATTGGTACCACCGACACAGACGGTGGCAAACATTTTCATGTGCGGAGTAAGTTTGCGGAGTTCCTGTTCAATCTGAATCGCGAGTTCTCGGGTAGGTGTGAGAATGAGGGTAAGTCGTTCGCGGTTCTCGAGTGTTTGGTGGATGGTAGGCAGGAGAAAGGCAGCTGTCTTGCCGGTGCCGGTCTGGGCAAGGCCCACCACATCACGTCCTTCTAAGATGGGCTTGATTACCTGGTCCTGAATCGGACTAGGTACGGTAATACCGGCCTTCTCAACGGCGCGTACGACCTCAGGCCAGAGGCCAAAGTCCTTAAAGGTGTGCGTTGGTGTGTAGGGCGCTTCAGCTTCAATAGCAACCGGGTTTTTGTTGATATACATCGCAACATCAAACGTGCTGCGACTCTTGCCACGACCGCCGCCGCCAAAGCGACGGCCTCCACCTCCACCACGATAGGGACGGTGTGCGCCTTGACCGCTGCGGGTGTCACGGTGCTCGGGGCGTTGATGACCATGACCGTGGCTTTGACGGCCACTACGGTTACTACTAAATGAACTGCGCTGGGTGCGGCGCTCGGGTGGCATTGGAGGGAGTTGGTACATAAGAAAACGACTTAGAAAGTAAGTTTGAAAACCTCGACACTGCAACAATGGCAATGCACCTCCGGTCTTACAGGGAGGGTGCAGGAAGGGGAGAAGAGGGGATAAATCTATCCCGTCGCGGCTTAAGAGCCCCGCACAAAAATCCTAAGGTGACAACATCGTAACACGCGACATGGTTTTGGTCAATTATTTTTGTCTACAGTATATTTAGTGAAAGCTGGTGCTGTGTCAGCATGCTTGTTCTTGGTTCATACCGGGCAAAACCATCCAGATCAGCTTGTGCACACATCATAAGATCTTCTTCAGGCAAGAGGAGTGCTGCGGTCGCGAAGGCATCGGCAATGGCGGCACTCTTGGCTACTACGTAGGTAGCAAACTCGGTAATACCCACGATGTGG
>CALRHO010000021.1 GCA_943359405.1 Candidatus Nomurabacteria bacterium | reverse complement strand
TTCCAGATGCCATCACCCTGCTGATCATCCTAGTGGCTGTGGCTACGGTGCTCTACGGCATCTACGCTGTTGCCACCAATGGCGCCGCCAAGTGGCCAGCGCGAATCGGAGGGACTACCCTCGCCCTCGCCTTGGCCTACGGCGGTGCCATCGGACTAATTGGCAAAGAACGAACCGATGCCTACCTTGCGTACGCAAGCCAGAGCATCCCGGCCCCCGGCAGTCCGGCGGAAGGTGGTGCTGGTGGCGGAACCTCCGCCCCTGCACGACAGACAGCGCCGGCACTGAATGCCGACGCTGTGACCATGCCTTGGACCAGAGCCACCACGTTAGCGTTCCACGCGCTACCCCGTGACCAAGGATGCATTCGTTGGTCGATTGATACTTCGTCTTTCGAAGCTTTTCAGGCCCATCTGCAAGCGAGCAATCGCACGAACGCTGAGAGGCAATTCCAGTGGGAAGCACGCGGGGGTGGTGTAGGCCCAAAACCAGGGGAGCAACTCCAGGAATGGGCCAGGAGCAGAAGTCCAACCGTGTTCATACAGACTCTGCCCTGCTGACAACTCCTTCCAGATAAAAAGTTCTTCAACCGCGGGGTTCAACTCCCTGCTCCAACTCAAGACCCGACGTCACTTACGTGCGCCGGGTCTTTTCTTTTTTGCGAGTCCTTCCAGAATGCCCTGCCCCACTCTGCCGTGAGGATAGCGTGGCGGATGTTACTGCACGCGGAAAATATTAGCGCACCCTCCCGCATTGGGGTTGGTTGCACAATCGAGCGTTTGATTGAGACCAAATGTCGCAGCGGCAATTTGGATAATGGCGTACGCCGAGACCATAACTACAAGCCCAATGATGCCCCAAAACATATGCTTGCGACCTGTCTCTCGAGCTCCTTCATCATCACCATTCATGATGTACTCGGCTGCACCGTACAGGAATACCAGAAAAGCCAGGCCCATAAGGAGCGCAATTAAAGGTATCAAGATGATCTGATTCACCTTGGCCACAAAGCGGGCGGCTTCTTGTGCGGCTTGCTGTTGTGCTCCTCCCATATGTTAATAGTATAGCGCACGGCGGGTACCTACAAAATCATCCATACACAAAAGTCCGAGCAAGATTGTTGTCCAGCCATAGCACATACCCACTAAAATCAGGTAGTTAGTTACCGATTTCAAAACCTGGTATTGGTAGATCAATCGTTGGCTTCAAAAAGCCTGTGCTCGTAGCTAGCATTTCTACCACACCCCAGAAGATGAAGATAATCACAAAACCCGCCGTAGCATAGACGAGTAGTGACTTACCCTTAGCTTTATCTTCATCATGTGCGCCACCCTTAATGAAGTAGAGGAATATACCCCACACCAAGAAAAAAAAGCCGATACCTAAGATAAACGGGATGAGGTACGCATTAATGAACGCAATAATATTTGAGAGTGTATCACCGAGCGGACCACCATCTGGTGAAAAACCCTGCGCTGCGGCCAAAAGTGGCAGCATCAAGAAACTGACAAGAAGAGCACTGGCACGTTTGCACATAAAGTACGATGTGGGAGGAATTACAATCGGATATACGTCTAGTATAGCGTACCTCGTACTGAGCCTACCACCAAAAACACCCCAGACGGGGTGTTTTTGGTGGTAGCAGGTTGAGCTTTATCCTTATAGACCAGGTGCACGCGGAATAAACTGCGCATCCAACGTCTGATCCTGAAAGCCGGTACTGCGCGTGAGAAGTTCAATAAGACCCCAGAAAGTGAAGATCAATACGAAACCAGCGGTTGCGTATATAATCAGTGACTTACCCTGACTCTTTGCATCATCATCAGCTCCACCCTTAATGAAGTAGAGGAACATACCCCACACAAAGAAGAGGAAGCCAACACCCAGGATGAACGGAATAATGATACCGTTGATAAAGCCAATGACATTGCGCAGAAATTGGCCGAAATCACCACCCGAAGCGTCAAAGTTTCCAGCCAGCGCGAAAGCGGGCAAGAGTAATGCGGCAGTGGCTGCAACGAGTGCGCTTACGCCCGTGGTAATGGTCTTGGTCATAATGATTTATATCTAAACTGGTAGTCGGATTAGTAATGATTGTTCGACTATACCCCTATTATACACCGTGCTTTGTGCCGGTAGTGAACGTTCCGCCCCCCTGTGTATAACCCTCACTAAAAACCTGTTACGGCATTCCAAAGAGTGAGCTGCGGATCATTGCCACAATTCCCCAGGCACTCAGCATAAGCACAAACACAATCACGGCGACTATCGCCAGTGACCGCCCCGCTTCCTGCTTACCACTGTCATCAGCATGAAGCACCCACGCATCAAACAATTTCCACATTACTACCAAGAATACCACTGCAAAAAGAAAGGGGATGAGGTAGTTGATAAACCGCAAGAAGAAATCAACGAGACCAGCGAAAGTGGTGGGGGTAGGCATACGGGGAAAGATCACGAACGGAAAGCGTTCACTAAGTTCTTGATGATTTGTGCAATAGCGGTAGCTCCCAGAATGAGTACCCCTCCGATAATGGCATACAGTAATGCTTGCGAGGCTTCTGAAATAGTGTTCGGATTACCGCGCGCCATCACGTACTTAAAGCCAGCAAGCATGAGGAAGAAGATAATGATAGGAATAGCGATGATAATAATCACATTAAGAACAGCTGCGAGGAGGTCGGGAATGCTACTGATACCAGCAAGCGGATTTCGAAGCTGAACTCCATTTCCAGCTCCATTACCTTGATTGGGATTGGTGACAGCCCCAGGTAATGTCGGCTGGTTTGGATTTGTCACTGGTCCTGGCAATGTCGGCTGGTTTGGATTAGTAACTGCTCGGTTGTTTCTGTTGTTATTTTGTTCTGCAGTAGCTCCTCCTGTTGGGGCTGGATTCACTGGTGTTTGAGTACCCCCTATAGGAGGCAGGTTTGGCTCCGGACCTTCCGGAATAGGTGCTTCTGTTCTCCATGGATCTGCTGCCGGGGCAGTTTGAGTACGTGGAGTACCATCCGGGTTGTTATTACAGTCCCGATTATAGTCAAAACTTGGTTCGGCATTAGCAGGATCAGCACATGAAGCAAAAGCGGTCTGTAACCCGCCCACCGTGACGAATCCCCACACCACCCACGCGAGAGTAAGGAGTGCCAGTTTTGTACGAGGACGAAGCAGCCTCTGACGAACACGAAACATACGAAGGAAAAATCTGCTACTAATACGCTAATTGTAACCTACCTACCCCGTCACTCGCAGCCCCAGCAACATTACTCCGATCAGCCGCCGCCCGTTCTACCATGTCAGCAAAGACCTGAGTCGTGGCAGTGTCTCCCGGCGTGAGCCAGCCGCGTGCCACCGGCGCGGCCCGGTAGGCCACGCGACCAAAAATGTCGTTGGTGCCAACACCCAGCCCAGCGCGCGTAGCGGGAGCCATCCCAAATTCTTGTGCGAGGCGAGTTGCATTCGCTTCAGTGGCTAGTATATTCATCGCTCCAAAGGCGCCACCAAGATTAGTGGCATTGCGAACAACGGCTATTCCATAAAAACGACCGTAGGTACGACGAATCTGTACCTTTTCTCCTTTTGGCACCTCGGCCACATCAAAATTCATATTAGGGTTGCGGACGGCGAGCCCTGGACCCTCACTAGCAAATCCGAAGTACATCGCCAGTTCTTCCCGGACAAACGCATCGCGATCGAGTGGCTGTGCTCGGTTCCAGGTATACTCGACACTTGACGGGTTGCTAAAGCGCATGAAAAATTCGAGTGCCTGCGAAAGCGGTCTCGTGCCACTAGCGCTCACGGCATCATCAATGAGCACCTGATACCGTCCCTCACCATCGACGACGAGCTGACTTCCCGCTTGCATCGCCAACATCGAAAGTACCGGGTACAGATGAGTCACGTTGTCTGATTGCCCCATCGCCACGGCTGCCCGGTTAATAGTCCGGTTAAAGTCTCGCAGGGTAAGGCGAGGTACGAGTTCACCTGAAAGTTGCTCCCATGAGGACGGTGCGCCAAGCACGCCGGAATTACCAAAAAGCGTGCGATTCCAAAACAGCACCAGCGGGTCAACCGCCAGCGGCACCGCATACACCCCGTCGCGTAGTACAAAAATTTCTGCCCCATCAATAAAGCGATCACGGAAATCCCGTACGGAAAACTGTTCAAAGCTGTACGGTGCTAAGCGGGCACGATGAACCACCAGTTCTTCATGGGGCATCAAGATTATGTCTGGGTTGGTGCGGTCGGCCAGGGCGTTAACAAAACGCTCATTAAAGTCACGCGGATCAATGTATTTATAGGTGACGTTCTGGAGCGATGGATTGTCTTGACCCAATTCATCAAAAAGCGTCACCATTGGCTCCTCCGGCAGACTTCCCCAAATGAGCACCGGGCCAGACACTGTGCTGGCGTCAGGATCCTTTGGAGCCTCATAAAGCGCAAGGAGGGTCACAGCAGCAACCGCTAAAACTGCAAAAAAGGTTATCAGGAATAGTTCAAAGGGTCGAAGTTTCATACCGCACGAAAGGCTAGACCATAATGGTGATCACCCGCTGGGTACTCTCGCTCAAGCAGGAATCCCGCAGACTCGAAATAGTCAGTAGCCGCTGCTTTCGTAACTACCTGCAGCGGCTGTGGACCAAGGCCACCGAAGGACTCTGTCCAATCAATAAGCTGGAACGTGCCACCGGTCCGTAGCACCCGACGCAGTTCGCGCAGGCAAGCCCCTTTGTCGTCAATTTGAAAAAACGTATTTACCATAATGGCACCATCAAGAACCCCATTACGTAACTTAATACCTCCCGACTCTTCGAGATCACACCACAGCGGTGTAATGTTCGAAAGACCTTGCAGGCGCACGGTATCACTCAGTTTTTCGACCAGTTGCCTTTGAATTTCACAGGCAAATACCCGCCCCGTGGTGCCCACCATATCCGATAAAATACGAAGATAAAAACCAGTGCCTGCGCCAAAATCTGCCACTGCATCACCGGCTTTAAAATGAAAATGAGTTGAGACGATCTCTGGTACCACAAAGCGGCCGAGTGCTGGTGTAGGGTTCGTAGGGTTCATGTCCAGTAATTATAACGCGCGCCGGCCTTCATAGGGGCTGACGTGCACTTTGACTGTGAGTAGCCTCTCGTTGTTTCCTTCGGCAGTCTTCCCGAGGCCGGTCCTAGGGGGCGGAGACTTGTAGATACGTTCATCAAGGGGTACGCTATGGGAAACCTGGAGGAGTTCACCATGTTCCTTGCACCGCCAAAACTGTATTGGCAACCAATGCCCGTGCCCAATGCAGTTAACGTCTATCTTGACCGCACCTTTGCATCTGCCTGTGCGGAACAGAGCACCAACATGCAAACGTCGATACGATGTAGGGTCTGGCAACAGATTGGCCGCACAAGTGCTGTACCAGCTAACCTCATCACGTTTTGTAATGGGATATTGCCGAGCGCCTTTACGCCACCAGGTGATGGGTTATGGCTAGAACTGGAAGCTGCACCAGCTACCCCAACGATACCCCTCATGTACACATCCCATAATGCCGATCACCCACTGAACCAGTACTTCCTTGTTTGCCTCTTCTCTAGCTGGGCACAGCAAGCGGCTGCAGCAATTAATTGGGACTGAGACGGTGAAGTGAGACACGCAAACGCAAACGGCGGCTTCCGAAAGGAAGCCGCCGTCGCTCATTTATAAAAGAGCGCTTTTTTAGACGAAGACGACACTGGCGATACTATCCCCCTCCCGCATCTTCATGACGCGCACCCCTTGGGTTTGACGACCGAGGATCGGTACGTCTTTAAGCGGTAGCTTAATCACCTGCCCTTTCTTACTCATCACAACCAACTCACCTTCAACTCGCTCCTCCTCACTGATGACCATTGCTGCGACCACGACGCCAGTCTTACTGGTCAACTGCAGGGTCTTGATACCCGAACCACCACGATTTTGTACCTTGTATTCTTTTGCTGGTGTTGACTTACCATAGCCATGCTCGGTGACGACCAAAATTTCCTTCTTGCCTTCTCCCTGCTTTAAGACGTCCGCCGACACGATGCGGTCACCCTTACCCAGTTTCATAGCAGCGACACCCGCAGCAGTACGACCCATCTCACGCACGTCACTTTCCTTAAAGCGGATTGATTGGCCCTTCTCAGTGACAAGCGAAATCTCATCACCCTTACCAACAAACTTCGCCGCAATGAGCGAATCATCATCGCGGAGGTTGATTGCGATCAGACCTGAACGACGCACATCCTTAAAGGCAGCCGCATCTGACTTTTTAGCCACGCCACCCTGCGTCACCATCATGAGGCTCCACTGTCCTGCCCACTCATCCTTGCGCACTGCCAACACCGAAGTTACCTGCTCACCCTCCCCGAGGGCCAGGAAGTTCATGATTGACTTGCCCTTGGTAGCCCGACGTCCCTCGGGAATCTCGTACATTTTACTTTGGTAGACCTTACCAAGATTGGTAAAGAAGAGGAGATCACTATGAGTTGAGGTGGTGAGCAGCGTAGTGACCACATCTTCCTCCTTAGTGTCGAGATCAATCACCCCAACGCCACCGCGCTTTTGGGTGCGGTATTCGGATGGATTAGTACGCTTGACGTACCCACCAGCCGAGAGCACAAGCACACTCTCATCATCAGCAATCAGGTCTTCGGCCGAAAGGTTCTTAACCCCGCCTTTGACCACCTTCGTACGACGATCGTCACCGTATTTTTGTGCCACCTCCAGGAGTTCACTTTTGACCAGCCCGAGCATCTTAGCCTTACTCTTCAAAATAGCCTCAAGCTCCGTAATGAGTGCCTGCACCTCCTTGAGTTCATCTTCAATCTTCTTGCGCTCAAGACCAGCCAGTTTCTGGAGGCGCATATCGAGAATTGCCTGTGCTTGAATGGCCGAGAACTTAAACTCTTTCATCAGTCCTGCGTGGGCCGTCGGCACATCCTTGGCTGCCCGAATGAGCTTAATTATCTTATCAATATGATCGAGCGCTTTTTTAAGACCAAGCAAAATATGCTCACGATCTTGTGCTTTCTTGAGGTCATAGGCAGTACGACGACGAACCACCTCGGCACGGTGCTTTACATACTCTTGCAAGATAGCCTTTAGCGACAACGTCTGTGGTACCCCGTCAACCAGCGCCACCATGTTGTAGTGGAAGGTTTCTTCAAGCTGGGTATGTTTGTAAAGTTTATTGAGGAAGGTTTGTGGCTGGGTGCCTGTCTTGAGGTCAATCACCACGCGAATGTCGCTCGTCGACTCATCGCGCAATTCACGAATACCTTCAATTTTCTTATCGCGGACCAGGTCAGCGATTTTCTCAATCATATCGGCTTTGTTCACGCGGTACGGTATCGAAGTGATGATGACAGAAAACGCCCCCTTCTTGTCCTCGACAATCTCAGCCTCACCGCGAACGACCACCCCGCCTTTACCATGAGCATAGGCATGGGCAATATCCTTCTGATTAAAAATCACGCCACCAGTTGGAAAATCCGGACCCTTTACAAACTTCAGAAGATCGTCTGTAGATGCCTCTGGGTCATCAATCAAGTGGGCAACTGCAGCAGCAACTTCTCGGAGGTTGTGGGGCGGAATATTCGTCGCCATACCAACCGCAATACCTAAAGAGCCCAAAAGCAACAGATTTGGCGCAGCAGCTGGCAATACCGTCGGCTCTTTTTTGGTGCCGTCAAAGTTTGGACGCCAATCAACCGTGTCCTTCTCAAGATCACGGAGCATTTCTTCCGCAAGTTTCGACATTTTTGCCTCGGTATACCGGTAGGCCGCCGCGGAGTCGCCATCGATAGAGCCAAAGTTACCTTGTCCAAGCACCAGCGGATACCGAGTTGAGAAGTCTTGTGCCAGTTTTACCATCGCCTCGTACACGGCTGAGTCTCCGTGGGGATGAAAACTACCAAGTACGTCACCGACTACCGTCGCTGATTTCTTAAATTTAGCACTCGCCGTAAGGCCATTGAGTCGCATCGAATAGAGGATGCGGCGGTGCACGGGCTTAAGCCCATCACGCACATCGGGCAAGGCGCGGCTTGTGATTACCGACATCGCGTAATCGAGGTACGCGGTCTCCATTTCACTGGTGATATTCTGAGTGACGATACCGCGCGGCGAGACCGGTTCAATGGGCACATCAGTCTTTTTCGGCATACAGAAAAAACAGCACTAGCAAGAATAACGTATAAAGATGGATGTATTATAGCACACCAGTGTCTTACTGCACCCCTAGCGCCCCGGGCTCGCGGTAGTACTAGCGACCGTGCCTGTGGTCGTCGCGATCCGTACCACCCGCGGCTGGCCGATTTGCCTAGAACTTG
The DNA here is from genome assembly GCA_943359405.1 of Candidatus Nomurabacteria bacterium. GTDB lineage: Bacteria > Patescibacteriota > Minisyncoccia > Phycocordibacterales > UBA918 > OLB19. The sequence goes on along the minus strand of CALRHO010000021.1, from coordinate 2,804 downwards.
AAGCGGTGGAACTCGTAGCGGTGGAGCTCGAGATGGTCACGGCCGGAGGTACGTACTCAATCGCCGCTCGCGCACGTGCCTCAGAAAGCGCTTCAGGTGAGAGCTCCATAGTATTCACTGGAGCGTTTGCTACCCAACCCTCAGGCACCGTATCGTCAGGTTCGGGCGTCTTAGCCGCCCCACCAATCGCAGCAACCTGCTCCTTGGCGCGCTCAAAAAACGATGCCCACGGTCGTGGTAAATCATCGGTGGCGGTGGCAGAACCATCAGGTAGAGGCGCCAGTACACTCGAAAGCGACAGCACCCACAACGCCCCCGCCGAACCAGTCACGGCAACCGCCCACAAAAACGCGTGTCGAGTTCGCACCGCGGGGGCGGCCCGCCGCACCCGAGTTATGTATCGTACGAACATAGTAGAACCAGTATAGCAGAAATAGCCGTGCTAGACGGCCGCTCGATTACTGGGACAGTTTCGTGACTAACTTCCCAGCACTACCACCTCGCCTTCCATCTCAGCCACATCTTTCTTTTTAAGCGTGAGTTTATCGACGGGCTTAAGACTTTCTACACCCACCTCCTTAAGAAAACTCTTAAGCGCCCCATGGTCGTAATGCATCGGAATAACCAGCCGCGCCTCAAGCTTGGTTGCGAGCTTGGCCGCCTGTGGTACCTCGAGCACGTCACCGCCACCAATCGGTACAAACAAAATATCAATATCGCCAAATTCAGAGAGAATCTTTGGGTCAATCTCAGGGTCACGGAGCGCACCCAAAAACACCAAGTTCATCTCCTCCATGCGCACTTGATAAATGGTGTTATAACGGTCTTCTTTATCATAGTGAGTTTTTACCCCATACCCACGCGCAGTCACAGAACCAAACTCATATTCCCCTGGACCCTCGACGACAAACGGTTCCTTCGTGCCAAACGACACCTGATCGGCTCCAAAGAAGTCCGGGTGCCGGAGCGAGACGAGCGCTACATCAGCGCCAAACTTTACGGCATCAAACTGTTTTGATTGTTTTGAAATCGGGTCAAAGGCCAGCGTAGTATCGCCAAACGACACTTTAAAACACTGCCCACCGTGATACGTGATAATCATAATGAACGTGATTATACGTCAGGAGCGTCGGACACGGAAGTCTTGGGCAGGTACACTACATTCCACACCCCCGGACACGCCTCCTCATTGCCTACTTTCTTTTCCCGCCCTCGCTGCGAGCTGCACCCTATACAATCGATACAAGTAGCACTATCTTTTGATGTCCCCACTTCCAACTCGGCGAGCCAGGATAACCATTTTTCTAACTTCCCCTGGACCGGCCTAGGATCATTTTTCACGTTGGTGTTTCCTTGCTATTTTGCTACTCTCTGGTATATTTTTGCCAACCCGCTTGGGTATTAGCAGTTCCTAGCGACACACGTTAACCCTGGGCATACGGACTATTGGCCACGAGCATTGGTTGCCCAGACGCGTGTCGTCGGAATTAATCATCATTACGTAATGTCAAACGCAATTACTGCAGACGCTACCTCAAACAGCGTCATGCACACCCTCGTGGAGCAAACTCCTGGGGCACCTAAGGAAGGTCACCTCGTTGAAGGTACGGTATCGGCCATTGGTCGTGCCCGTGTGTACGTTGACCTCCACCCGTTCGGTACTGGTCTTATTTATGGCCGTGAGTACATGAATGCGCGCGATATTCTGCGCAAAGTATCAGTCGGTGACACTATTGGAGCCAAGGTTGTGACCCCTGAAAATGAAGATGGGTACATCGAACTCTCCCTCAAGGAAGCTCGCCAGGCCCTCATTTGGGCTGATGCTGAAGAAGCCGTAAAGCGCGGCACCGTGATGTCGCTACCAGTTAAAGAAGCCAACAAAGGTGGCCTCATTATCGAATGGCAGGGTATTCAGGGCTTCCTCCCAGCCTCACAACTCTCAAGTGATAACTACCCGCGCGTTTCTGACGGTGATAAGGACAAAATCCTCACCGCCCTCAATGGTCTCGTTGGTAAGTTCCTCTCGGTCATCATGATTACTGCCGACCAGAAGGAGCACAAGCTCATCTTCTCGGAAAAGGGTCTTCAAGAAAAAGAGGAGAAGGAGGAAAAGGTTGGCCGCTATCAGGTTGGCGAGATCCTCGATGGTGAGGTTACCGGCGCCGTTGATTTTGGTATCTTTGTAAAAATTGAACAGGGCCTTGAGGGTCTCGTTCATATCTCTGAACTCGACTGGGGCCTCGTAGAGAACACCCGCTCCCTCTACAAGGTAGGCGACAAGGTGAAAGTTAAGGTCATCGAGGTCAAAGACGACAAGATTTCACTCTCAATCAAGCAACTCAAAGAGAACCCTTGGGTTGAAGCTGGTCGCACCTTTAAGAAGGATCACGTGGTAGACGCAGTAGTCATCAAGTACAACAAGCACGGTGCCCTCGCCTCTATCCAGGAAGGCGTAGCTGGTCTTGTCCACGTATCAGACTTTGAGAACGAGGCTGCCCTGCGTGCTGCCCTCTCGCTTGGTAATGTCTACAAGTTCAAGATTACGCTCTTTGAGCCCAACGAGCAGCGCATGACGCTCTCATACAAGGACGCAAACCAGAAATAAAGAGAATCTCAGGAGACCACTGACCAACTGTAGTTTCCTTGGACAAACACGTCACCGCCCACTCCCTATGCAGGTCGTGGGCGGTGGTTGTGTTTGAGAATCCACCGTTTACGTTTTTGCTTGAAACGAGTACCCGCAGTCAGTGACAAAGCTCGCCTCATCATAACCACTACGCAACGAAAACCCGGTGCGACCCTTT
>CALRHO010000020.1 GCA_943359405.1 Candidatus Nomurabacteria bacterium | reverse complement strand
TACGGTCGCGGCCACGACCACCCAGACCCTCAAGGTCGGTGCCGTCGTGCTCCGGCAGTCGCCGGCCGTCGACCGCGAGGTCGCGGGCCGCAATGCCGACCAGTACTTCGTGCCGGTGCGGCAGGCGCTGGATTCCGGTCGCGCCGGCTTCACTGGCGCGACCGGCCGGGTCACTCTGACTCTCCGGGCCGGCGACCAGGTCTTCTGGACCCAGGAGGTCACCCTCGAGAACGGCTACGCTCGTGCCGAGGTGCCGATCGGGACCAGGCTGCCCGTTGATGCTGCGCTGTGCGTGGAAACGCCGCGGCGCATCGCCCATCAGCGTGTCCGCCCCGACTTCGCGCGGGACGGCCAGCACATCATGTGCACCTCCGGATCCTCGATCTACCGCTTTTTTCTGGTGGATCGCCGTAGCGGCACCTACTTCGTGATGGCTGTTGAGGGGGTCGGCTGATGCAGCGGAGAATGATACTGGGGGCGGCGGCAGCCATGCTGCTGCCGGCTCCGGCGCTCCTTGCTCAGCCGGTGCGTCAGCGGCGACTGGGTAATGGGGTCATCGATTCATCGACCCAGTCGTTCCTCTGGACCCGCGGTGGTGGCGATCCGCTCCGGCTCACGCCGGCGCAGGCGCTCGCCCTGCCGCGGGTTCGTGCCATCGTACCAGAAGAGGCTGCTCGTCGCTTGGTCGCGCTGCATAACGTCGGACAGCCCAACCGCACGATCGAGCAGGATGACCGAGATGACTTCATGGTCTCTGGGAATGGTCGGGTCGAACACAACGTCGTGGCCAAGGTGGACAGCTGGTCCCTTGGCGCCTCCCGCCAGGCCCGGACCATCTACTATTGGGAAGGTCGGGCGCAGTGGCGCCTCACCTTCTACGTCGTTTGCGGCAATATCGGGGTGACCCGGTACGGCCCAGGCGGTCCGGCGGTGTGTAGCTGTGAGGCTGATGATGTCTGCTGGAAGTCCTGATCGGTTTTGGCGAGGCGCCCAACTACGCGCTTCGCCACTACCACTTTTCTTTTTATTTCTACTATTCTCGCGTACAGGTGTAGGTGAGAATAGTGAGAGTTAAAAACTATTTACTTCAACATTATATGAAAAGGATTATCAACATTTCGGCGCTCGTTGTTGTGGCGGTCGGTATTATGACCGTGACCATGGCCTTCGATGTCAACCACCAGAGTACGGTGGTCACTGACCCTGCCTTTGCAGAGGATGGCGGCGGCGGCGATGGCGGCGGCGGCGATGGTGGTGGCGGCGGCGATGGTGGCGGCGGCGGTGGTGGTGGTGGTGGCGGTGCCGATGGTGGCGGCGGCGACGGTGGTGGCGGTGGTTGTTGCGACGGGGGCACTGGTACTACCGGTGGCGACGGCGGTACAACTGGTGGCGATGGCGGCGGCGGAGATGTTCCTCCACCCCCGCCTCCTCCACCCCCTCCTGCCCCTGTCTGTACACTCTCGGCAGCACCAGCCTCAGTGGTCCGTGGTACTGCTTCAGTACTTTCATGGACAACGGCCAATGCGACGGGAGCAACGATCGACCAAGGTATTGGCGGTGTGGCGATCGGTAGCGGTACACGATCAGTGACGCCAAATAATACCCTCACCTACACCATGACCGTGACCAACGGTACGCAGCAGGCGACCTGTGCCACGACCGTGACGGTGACTGATGCTCCGGTACCGTTCACCTGCGCAAATAACGTAAATTTCTCTGCTTCACCTACTACTATCACTCAGGGACAAGGAAGTACCTTGAGCTGGAGTGTGACCGGTGCTACCAGTGTGTCTATCGATAACGGCATCAGCACCTCAAGTCAGATGACCGGTTCTCGTACGGTTACCCCAAGTCAGACGACCACTTATACTTTGACTGCAGGTAATGGTAGTAGTGTCATTAGTTGTCCGGTTACGTTGACGGTAGAACCTTCAGGTGGAGGTGGAGGTGGCGGTAGCAATACCCCACGCTGCGAACTCACGGTATCTGATAAGAAGATTCGTGGCGGGGAGCGGGTTACCCTCAGGTGGAATACGAGCCACGCCACCTTTGTAGAAATCAAGGACAATCGTAATAAGATTGTGGTGACCACCGACGGTGCGCTCGCTGATGACAAGAAAGATTTATACGACGGTTCAATCACGGTTCGTCCGACTCGCGATACCACCTACACCTTGACGGCCGCTCGCGGCAGTCGCGATCGTGAGTGTACAGTCAAGATTGATGTTGACGATGTCCGAGTTACTGAAGTGCGTGATCAAGAGCCACTTATCACTGCTATCGCACTCAGTGATGTGCCCTACACAGGTGTGGATGCCAAGACCGCAGTGCGTTACACATTGATTGCGATTATCGTACTGTGGGGTGCTTACCTCGCATACGGTTTCTACCGTCGAGAGAAGGTTGCTGTGGCTACTCGATAACGAGATACTGTTTAGAACGATGTTGCATAAAACACCGCCGGCCCCGTAGGGGGCCGGCGGTGTTTGTGGTGTATTAGAAAACCCGCCGGTGCGGATTGCGGGCGGGCTGCTGCTGATTTTTAGACTCCGGGGCCGGGTCGATACTGAGACTTCAGTATCGACCCGGCCCCGCCTCGTTAGTGCGCCTCGGCGACTTCTAGGCGCGGCGAACGTCTCACTTGGGTTCTTTCGCGGCAGGCTGGCCAAGGCCGAAAGCCGTCTCCACCAGCGCGCCGGTCAGCGAGGTAGAGAAAAAGTGTGAAGTGGACATACTCACGGACGTCACCGAGTACATCGCGACCTTCTTCGTACAGGAGTCGCTGGATTTCGGGTTGGTGCACCCGGTGGGCAACTTGGAGGAAGCCCACAAATGAACCGGTGCGGTTACGCATGAGTTCGCCGTCCGGCTCTACGTGCGGGCGACCACGTGACTCGCACCAGGCGATAGCTTGCATGCGGTTGATGTCAGTACGTGGTATAGGCACTGAGCGGTGACCGTGCATCACCCTGGCCTCCGAAAAAACTTCGACCAGAATGCGGTTGAACTCACGACGCTGCTCCGCTTCAGATAGATTGCGGAGTTCTAGATTGGGCAATGCCCAGGCGCTCTTCGCTGCACTCTCTGCTACCAAGCTGGCGGCAATGAGTATAACGACGAGAAGTGTTCTACTGCTTAGAAACATGGTCCTCTCTCACGTTGTTTCGTGAACGGACCTCCCGTGGGTTCATATTTTTGTTTGGCAGGTCTTATGACTGACCTCTCGGGTACTTTCCCATCACTATGACGCATCAAGAGTCAAAATCTTTCACGGATTGATGGTTTACTATTTGACCCGCCCAAGGCATGTGCCTGGGGCGGGTCGGGTTTGGCTAGGTCTTTGAGCGGAGGCTCTGGTTGATCCCCTCGTAGAGTCGATCAAGGCCGGGGAGTTTTTGAAACATCCACGCCGTTTTTTTGGACTCGGGGTCTGGCCAGCGCTTTATTAGATTGAGGTCACTGAGTCGGCGCACCGCAGCACCAAAGCGGTCGCGCACACTTTTTCGACTCAGTGTATCGGGGTCGCCCGCTTGGTGCTTGGCTTTGCTTCGCCGGGTCTCGTACCTTGGGTAGAGTTCGGCTTGGTACCACGTTGCCTCCAGGGTGCTGTGTTCACCAAGGAATAAGATAAGGGACAGGGCAAACCGGTCAAGGAGTGTCCGGTCATCGCTCTGCTGTCGGGCGCGCCGGTAGGCAAGGTAGCTCTGTCGGTCGAGGAGTGTTGGGTGTACCGTGTTGCGAAACACGTTCCTACGAGATCTTACACTTGGGCGAGGGCTCGGTGTAGGGATGGCCCAGGAGTCGGAGGTGGGGAGGATGTGCTCCTTGATGAAGGTGTGACCCGCTACCGTGACGTAGCAGCACTGAATCTTGAGGGACTCGGCGCTGCTCGTGCGCTTGGAGAGTAGGTTAGCTTGGTGAAGAACGCAAACCGCACGGGTGACCTGCGCTACACTCAGACCGGTATCTCTGGTCAGTGCGCGGACATGGATACTGGGGTTTACCAAAACGGTGAGCAGAACGATAGCCCGATTACGGTTTCCTTGGTAATTGCATGGTTGTGTCTGCAAGAGAGCCAAGGCAGTTGCGGCTGCTGCGCGTTCGCTTCGAGTGGGACGGGCATCATCTGGATGCATGGCTTGATACTCCGAGAACAAGGGGTGAACGTCAACTGACTAGCATGCAGAGTAAACGTGGGGTTGTCAAGATGCTCGCCCGCTGCTAGTATGGCGACATGTTTGGTTTACCACTGGCCCGCGCCTTCACCTTGTCACGTCCGCGCTTTTGGCTCTATGAACTGGGAACTTTTGCCCTCGGCGTGATTATGGCGCTGTCGATATACCATGACACTAACTGGTGGTTGGTGGGGTTCTTCGCGTTGTATTTTTTGTTTCCAGCCAATCTTCTCATTTACGGTATTAATGACGTCTATGACTACGAGACCGATCTCCGCAATCCTAAAAAACAGGGCTACGAGGATGTTCTGGCACCGGCGCTTCATACGCCCGTTTTGCGTCTCGTGCTTTGGACTTCAGTACCGTTTGTACTAGTAGCATTAGTGCTCTCGAAGGCAGCACTCCTGGCCTTCATGGCATTTCTCTTTTTTGCTATTTATTACTCAATGCCGCCCGTGCGTGCCAAGGCGCGACCAGTCTTTGATAGCCTCTTCTCGGCGGGACACTACGTCGCGACGGGTGTGTTTGGCTACTTTGTGGCGGGCGCGAGTGGTGATGTACTCTTGCCAGTTGTCGCTGGTATGCTGTGGGCAATGGCAATGCATGCTTACTCAGCAGTACCGGATATCAAAGCCGATAGTGAGGCAGGGGTGCCGACGATTGCTACGTTTTTAGGGGCACGCCGCACCATTATGGTGTGTCTCCTTGCCTACGCCGCCGCTGGACTCATCGGCTACCTCTACCTTGACTGGTGGGCACTGCTACTTTCACTTCCGTATCTGGTACTGATGGTTCGCTCGCTCTGGTGTGATGAGGTTGCGCTCCTTCGTCTTTACACGTACTTCCCGTATCTCAACGCGCTGGTGGGAATGGTGATTTTTCTCCTGGTTCTTAGTGACAAACTCTACGGTTAGAGTTCGATGAGAGGGTGTGGGTCAGCAATACCCATAATGCGCTTGTACGCCAGTTGTGCCGAGACAATACAGATAGGCATGCCGATACCGGGGTTTTGGTACGAACCAACATAGTAAAGATTTTTGACTTTCTTGGCGACATTATTGGGACGCCAAAGCGCTGATTGTGACAGGGTGTGGGCAAGGCCAAGCGCTGTACCTTTAAAACTATGGTAGTCGGCTGAAAATTCACGCAGTGAGTAGACGCGTTGATACTGTAGATGCTCACGTAGTCCCGTAAGCCCCATATTGGTTTCGAGAATCGTAAGGGTACGGTCAGCCCAGGCGGCGCGGGCGGCGTCGGTGTCGGTAATGCCAGCCGAGATGGGGACGAGGACAAACAGATTTTCACAGCCAGGCGGTGCGACCGTGCTGTCGGTCTTGCTCGGAGCACAGACGTAAATCGAGGGGTCAGTGGGGAAGTCGTGGTAGTTGAAAATCTCTCGGAAGTTGCGGTCCCAGTCTTTGGTAAAGAGGAGATTGTGATGGACGAGGTTGGGAAATTGTTTACGCACACCAAGGTAAAGGATGAAGGCGCTGGGGGCGAGGGTGCGCCGTTGCCACCAGCGGTCGCTGTACTCACGCTCGGTAGGTGCAAGGAGTGCGGTCTCGGTATGGTGACGGTCAGCGTTACTGACTACCAGGTCCGCCCGGTGTTCGGTACCGTCCCTTAGTACCACGCCGACTGCCGTACCACCTTCGGTGATAATACGAGAAACAGGTGCCTGGTAGTGAAAGCGAGCGCCATGTTTTTCGGCAATCCGTACCATTGCTTGGGGTACTTCGCCGATGCCACCCTGTGGGTACCAGATGCCAAGATCAAAATCGACGTGGTTCATGAGCCGATACATACCAGGCGCGTCCTTTGGTGCAGTACCAAGGAGAACCATTTGGAACATCATTACCTTGCGTAGTAGTTCGTGCTTGAAGGTGCGGCTGATGATGCGCTCCATTGAATTCCAGATTTCGAGCTTGCGGCCTTCGCGCATGACGCGCTTGTTAAAAAAGTCGAAAAAAGAATCGTAGTTTTTGTAGATAAACTCGTGCTTAGCGATATGGTATTGGCGCGCCGACTCGTCGAGGTAGGCGTTCAGGCGATTACCGGCACCTGGCTCAAGGGCATCAAAGATGGCGTGATTCTGTGCCCGGTCTGCAAAGAAGTCATGGTGGGTGCCCGGTGCGCCATGAAAGACGCGGTACGAAGGGGTAAGTTTTTGGAGGGTGAGATGCTTGTGTATGTCTTCACCCATGAGGGTAAAGTACTCGGCAAAGACATCCGGCATCATGTACCACGAAGGGCCGAGGTCAAAGGTGTACCCACCTTCACGAATCACTCGAGCACGCCCCCCGGCACTCCCGTGTGTTTCGAATACATCTACTGATACTCCTTTCTTGGCCAACAGGCCAGCCAGCGCAATCCCACCAAAACCAGCACCAACGATAATGGCGCGGCGTGGAGTATTAGTTGAAGACATAGGTTTTGACCATAATAGCAAATTTTCGCCAACGCGACGTTCGTACTCGGCGCGCAAACACGTCACAGTGCGCCGCTTCGATTTCGTCGAGGATGGCTTCATAAAAGCGGGCAGCCAGTGTCACGGCCCGCCGAGCCGAAGGGTGTAGTAGAGCAATCCCAGGTTCGGCATCGCGGTAACGGCGGCGGGCAATCGCAATCAGTTCTTTCATCAGTGCGGTAAACTCGGGCGTGGCTGCGTGGTGTGCAATCATGGTCTCGGTGACCCCCTGTGTAGCCATGAGATCTTGCGGGAGGTAGATGCGGCCGCGCTCGTCGTAGTCTTCACGCACATCACGGAGGAAGTTGGTGAGTTGCATTGCCTCACCCAGTGCCTCGGCATGCGGGAAGGCATGTTCGTTTTTGAAACCAAAGATATAGGTAAGCATGACACCAACGACTAGAGCCGAACCACGCATATAGCGACGAAGTGCAGCATAATCTTCGTAGCGGGTGACCGTGAGGTCCGTAATCATAGCATCAATAAACTCAATGCTGAGCGAAAACGGGATATGATAGGTGAGAAATAGTTCGCGAGTTGCTCGCAAGATGTCGTCGGTACTTTCGCCGGTATCGTAGCAGAGTATCCAGTCATTTTTCCAGGCCGTGAGGAGGGCTGTGGGATTAGCCCCAGGGGGAGGGTTGTCAACGATTTCATCGGGAATACGCACAAAGGCGTAGAGTACAAACACTGCTTCGCGTAGTCGTTTTTCCAAAAATAAGGTCGCGAGGTAGTAACTCGTTCCGTGACGCTGTTCGATGCGGCGAGCTTTTTCAATGGTAGCAGCGTTCATGCCCGACGTTTATGGACGAGAGCGATAAAGTCACTTAGAAAGGCGCGGTCGCGTTCGGTGAGGGTAGGAGACTCGAGAGCGGCGTGTGCGGCCGCTTCGTTCTTTGCAATCAGTGCCTCGGCATGTGCGACTGCGCCGGATTCGATGAAGTGCTGTCGCAACGCACTGACAGCAGCATCATCCGGCATCGTGCCAACCGTGGCATCAAGAAAGGCTGCACCAGCTCCACCATGCGCACGGAGGAAGGCCGTCAGCACGGTGTGTTGGTTTTGAGTAATGTCAGTCATGACTTCTTTTTTTGTTTCGTTTGGGTCTCCAAAGAGGTCAAGGAGGTCATCCTGGATTTGGTAAAGCTGCCCCAATGCTAATCCAAATGATTCGCAGACAGGGAGGAGGTCGGAGCGGCCAGCGAGGGTGGCACCAATTTGTAGGGGGCGCACAAATGAGTAGCGAGCGGTTTTAAATTGGTTTTTCTGTAGTACTTCTTCTTCCAAGACGAGCGTTCGGACGGTAAGGTCGATGTCGAGCATCTGCCCGAGACACACTTCTTCAACGAGGTCGTGAAAAACGTGTCGGACGGTTGGCAGATGAGGAAGGTTTCGTTCACTGGCAGCGTCGAGGAGTTGGGTCACCAGGTTGAACACGAGGTCGCCCACGAGAATGGCCTGACTCTCACCAGCACGGCGAATACTCTGCTGTGTGGGCGCAGTGGCGTAAAGGTCGCTACTTACATAGTGGTGCAGGGTTGATACACCATGACGCACGGAAGCTTCATCCATGACATCGTCGTGAATAAGGCAGAAGATGTGAAAGAGTTCGATTGCCAGGAGCACCTCCCGGAGATCAGCAAAGGTTGTTCCTGGGTGTGAGGCTTCGTAGAGGGCATAGGCGATGTACGGACGCAGACGCTTCCCGCCTGCGCAGACGGTTACGAGGTGAGCAAAGATATGGTCAAGATTGTGGTGGGGAAGGCGGGTGTGGTACCGGACGATTGCTTCACTCAGAAAGACGCGGAGTGACTCATCAAAGGCCGCCTTAAAGCGGCCAACTTCCTCCTTACGAGTCGGTGCCCCGGTGGGGGGAGTCGCGTCGCTCATGTAGTAATTTTAGTATAACACCAATCGACGATAGGAGCACGGCTATACCTCCCCTGATCTACAGGCAGCATTCAACGCTATATTCTGCACACCAGTACAAAGCCCCGCGATTGCTCGCGGGGCTTTTGTGTCAATCCAAATCCAGCATGCGCTCGACTTCTGCGTCGCGTCCTGGTCTTTTCTCACGCTTTCGCGGTGTCATAAAATTAGGCTGGTCTTCCACACGCTTGCCTTTCATACCTGTTAGGGTGCGGTCGAGATAACCCTCTGCCGGCTTTGGCTCAGCAGTGTCACCTTGCGGTGCGGCGGATACGGCGGATACGTTTGTCATTTTTTCTCCTTGTGCTTGTGAACGTAACTAACCGCCAGCATGCCTCGCCGGTGTCCCGCCGTCAACTACGCCTTGGGGGAAGCGCGGCGGCGCTTGGTTTTGGGAGGAGTAATTGCTGGTGTGGCCGGCGTGGGCGGCGTCAGTGGTGGTATGGTAATGCCAGTTGCGTTTTCATATGCCGCTTCGAGGGAGGCAAGGTCGAGTTTTTGCATATCGAGCATGGTGGTAAACATGGCATCAGCACCGGGCCCGGGAGTGGCCATGAGTTCGGAGATACGCTGTGGCACCACCTGCCACGATACGCCGTAGCGGTCGCGTAGCCAGCCGCACTGCTCGGGAGTGCCCTTGGCACTGAGGCGCTTCCAGATTTTGTCGAGTTCGGCCTGTGTCTCGCAGTTAATGAGGAGTGAAATGGCGGGCGAGAAGGTGAAATGTGGCCCACCATTAATGGCCATGAAGGTTTGGTTTTCGAGTTCGAAGGTGATGGTAAGGACTGAACCCGGGGTCTTTCCGAGGCGGGTCGCGGCGGCTTCTGAGTAGTATGAGGTCGACAACACCCGACTGCGCTTAAAGATGCTGGTGTAGTAACGGACGGCTTCTTCGGCATTGTCGTCAAACCAGAGATTCGGAATGATCTTTTGCATATGACTGAAGTTATTCATCAGGATTGTAGCATGCGGGGACGGGTGACGTGGTCGCTCTGGTCGGTGGCGTACAATAGGACTATGCAATCACTTCGCGCTTGGTTTCAGACAGCGTCGCCGGTTTCGCTTTTCGTGTTGGCGCTGGTGGTGGGTGTTGGTGGGGCTTGTGGCGCGGCAGTTTTCCATCTGGCCATTGCGTATGGCGTCGCATTTTTTTATGGAGATAGTGGTGAGTTTGTGACGCGGGTAGAGGCGCTACCTTCGTTTGTACGAGTAGCAATCCCGACCCTCGGTGGTCTGTTGGTCGGGCTTCTATTACATCTCGCACGCGTACGAGAGGCCGAGGGAGAAGGAGTTCCCGAAGTCATGGAGGCCCTCGCGGTCCGACAAGGCACGATTCGACCAGTGGTGGCACCGGTAAAGATTGTGGCGGCAGCGCTGACACTCTCATCAGGTGGGTCCGCGGGACGCGAGGGGCCTGTCATTCAGATTGGTTCAGCAATTGGCTCCGGTATCGCACAGTACTTTGGTATGCTCGACCGCGAGCGATCGCTCCTCCTCGCCTGCGGTGCGGCAGCGGCAATTGGAGGGGCTTTTGGGGCGCCCTTTGCGGGGGTGGTGTTTACGATTGAAATACTGCGGCATCAGCCAACGTTTTTGCGCACGGGGCTCATTACGGTGTCTGCCCTCACAGGGGCAGGTCTGACGTACCTTATGACAGGACAGCTGGGTTTACGTTTTTTGGTTGAGACCTTACCAGACTTTGCTTGGTGGCCCTATGGGGTGATCGCGCTTGGGGTCGGCCTCTTGTGTGCGTTGGCGGCAGTGCTGTTTGGTCTTGTGCTTCAGGCAGGTCGGATTATCTTTCGACGTCTGCCCGTCTCGTCCTTGTGGCGTCCGGGGATTGGTGGTGCTGTGGTCGGTGTACTCGCACTCTGGCTTCCGTATATTCACGAGCCAGCGGCCTATCCGCTTATGGTTGATTTGATTGCACTGACAAGTCTACCAATCACACTACTCCTCGCCCTCTTTCTCGGTAAAATGATTGCGACCAGTATTACGCTTGGCTCGGGTGGGGTGGGTGGTATTTTTGCGCCGTCACTTCTCCTCGGGACTCTCCTGGGTAGTGTGGTAGGCATGGCAGCAACAAGTTTTGGATTTATTCCACTTAGCGCGGTGCCTCTGATTGTACTGATTAGTATGGCTGCGGTCTTTGCTGCCGCTGCCCACGCTCCCATTACCGCCGCGCTCATAACGTATGAAATGGTGGGTGACAGTACACTGATTGTCCCACTCCTGATTGCGTGTTTTGTAGCTGCGTATGTTGCTCGCTCACTACACCGAGAGAGCATATACGAACACGGGGTCTAGACAGTCGGTACATTTGTTCTACACTACATACGTATTCCATAAGATCGTGCACCATGCATAAACGTCGAAGAAGCGTCGTTTCAGTGGTTGTAGTTTTTGTGCTCATTATCAGTGCCCTCGCGCTCTGGCCGCAGGAGTCGGCGACCATCGCACCTGGTGCGGTAATTCCGTTGGTGAATGAATAAAAAAATTTATGAATCTATCAAAAAACATGGGAACGTTGGATCGAGGACTGCGTGGCGTTGTTGGTGTGATACTGGCGGTGCTCGTGTACCTAGGGTTTATTACGGGTACGTGGGCGGTGGTGGCGGGAGTAGTTTCGGTACTGCTTGTCCTTACGAGTGTGGTGGGTTTTTGTCCCCCGTATGCTCTATTTGGCTGGAACACATGTGGTTGTACTACCGCTAAACCGCCTGCTTTTCAGGGAGGCGCCGGCGGAGATGGTGATTGATGGCGGCAGAGATGGGTGAGGTGCATGTGCAAGCAACCGCGCACCCGCGGTGCTAAGGTACGACACCCTTCATGCTATGCTGATGTCATCATGTCGTGGTCGGTGCGTCAGC
>CALRHO010000019.1 GCA_943359405.1 Candidatus Nomurabacteria bacterium | reverse complement strand
GGTGGTATCCCAGCCGGCAGTAAAGAAAACCGCTCAGTCAGTGGCGAAGAAAGCTGTATCAAAGCAGACACCGAAGCCGGCGGCTAAAAAAGTATCCACAAACCCGCCACCAGCAAAAGCGCCGAAAGTGGCACCAATTTCACGCGCTGAGCGGCTACTCCAAGCAAAGGCCGAAGAGGTACTGACGCTTGGACGCGAGCGAGGGTATATTACCTATGATGAACTCATGCGTTCATTTCCGGAGATTGAAAAGGATATTGGTTTCCTTGACCAGCTCTACGAACGATTTGCAACTGCTGGCATCGATGTGCTCCAAAGCGGTGGTATGCTGGGCGACGATATCGCTGAGGATATTCTTGCCCAGAAGAATGCTTTCAAGCGTAGTGAGTCGAGTTATGACTCTATCCAGATGTACCTGCGTGAGATCGGTCAGTACCCCCTTCTGAATGCTCATGAGGAGCGCGTGCTGGCTAAACGTATCGTCGATGGTGATGAGGAGGCACGTAATCTTCTCGCGCGTGCAAACTTGCGTTTGGTGGTTTCGATTGCCAAGAAGTACGTTGGTCGTAGCCCCGATCTTACGCTCCTTGACCTGATTCAAGAGGGTAACCTTGGTCTTTTTAAGGCGGTAGATAAATTTGACTTTACCAAAGGTTTTAAGTTCTCTACCTATGCCACCTGGTGGATTCGCCAGGCAATTACCCGCGCCTTGGCTGACCAGTCGCGCACGATTCGTATCCCAGTTCACATGGTGGAGACAATGGCGAAGTATAAGCAGGTGAGTCGTCGTTTGGCCCAAGACCTCGGTCGTGACCCGATGCCTGAGGAAATTGCAACAGAAATGGGAGTGGAGGTGGACAAGATTTACCAGATTGAAAAAATCAGTCAGGACACTATTTCGCTCGAGCTTCCGGTCGGTAACGACGACGATGACCGTTCTCGTCTGGCTGACTTCATTAGTGATGACAAGATTGTCTCACCTGACCAGGAAGTGGCGCATAGTATTCTTACTGACCAGATAACCGAGATCCTGGATACTCTATCTGAAAAGGAACGAAAGATTCTTGAGATGCGCCACGGCCTTACCGACGGTACCTATCATACCCTGGAGGAGGTGGGCAAGGAGTTTGGAGTAACGCGTGAGCGTATTCGCCAGATTGAAGCCAAGGCGCTTGAGAAAATCCGCCAACACGAAAAGGCTCGTCGACTCAAGAGTTACTAAGAACAGATATAACAAAAACCTCCGCACCCTATGAGCACGGAGGTTTTTGTAATGCATAGCTAATCTACGTAGAATTTTTCTTTGAGGGTAACAAACAGTTTTGGCGTAATGAAGCGGCGTTCGAAGAGTTCTTCCAGCATATGTTCCTCTACCTTGGCGACTCCGCGCGCAGCAAACTGCTCACCGAGACGTTCGGTGAGTATCGGGTGTTCGGCCGCAATTGCTTCCATTTTGGCCTGAGAGCCTCCACGATACTTTGTGTACACCTGCGTGACATGATCAATTGATGATGCAGAGAAAACTGAGGCAGCATCATCGGGGGTAATTTTACTGATTTCTTTTAGTACTTTTCGAGCGATAATTGACTGGGCGCGGTAGTACGAGTACTGCTCAATGGCGCGGTCCTCGGGCGTGGGTGGTTGGAAGCGTTCAACTACCCAGCACACCGCGCGCTCAAAGACGTCACGACCATCAAGTGATGTTTGTGACCTCTCGAGGTCACCATGTTCGATGGCGTCGAGTTGCGCGGTTAGTTTGCCACTGATGCGCTTGTATGTACCTTCGCTAATTTCACCGTATTGGTACAGTTCTTTAAGTGCCATGGTCTCGATACCAATCGCGTAGATACGGAGTACCTGGCTTGTGTAATCAGTGGCTCCGTTTGCTGCAAATTCTTTCGCGGCTGCGCACGCTTTTTTGAATTCGTCTTTATGCTCGGCCAAGAGCTTCTCATAGGTAGCGGTTGTGATGTAGCCACGCTCATGAAATTTCTGGAGCCGCTCAGTCACTTCACGGTGCGTCAGGGCACAGGCCTCTTCGTAGGCAACGCGTTCGATACCGGTCATGCGATTGAGGCGTAGCCAGGACATAAAAGCTTGGATGGTAGTAGCTTTCACAAAAAGAGTGAAGAAGATGCAACCAATGGTGAGGGCAAGGATAAACTCTCGAGGGGAAAGGGTGTGTGTCCAGCCCGGAATGGTGAGGTCTTCGGGGATCATGAGAACCAACGTCACGGCGAGGGCACCACGAAGACTGCCCCACGAGAGTAGGTGTTGCCAAGAGAGGGGGATGCGGCGCTTGGCGCTGACAAAGACATTGTACCCACTGACCAAAGGGTAGATAGAGAGTGCACGGGCAGCGGCTACGACGATAATCGAAAGGAGAATCGGTGCAAGAATTTCACCGCTGCTAAAGGGAATATCAACAAACAGAATACCGACTAAGATAAAGACGACCGAGTTAACAATAAACGCAAGCTGGCCCCAGAGCTTGTCGACGAATTCTTCAGCCTTAGGGTGAATCTTGGGGCGTCCGTAGTTACCCATGATAATAGAAGCAATGGTGGTAGCGATAATGGCAGAAACATAGAGTTTTTGATCACCAATATGAACGTAGTGGGTGATGAAGTCGGCAGCCAGGAAGGTCGTGTACGCGAGTACGAAGGTGAGGGCAATAGACGCTTGCTCATTGTCCCGAGTCCACTCTACCGCTTTGGCAAAGATGACACCACACACGATACCAAAGATGATGCCGGCCACAATCATGATGGTGAAGTTCACAACTCCGGCAGTAATGGTTGACACGCCCGCAAAACCAACGAGTACAACTTCGAGCATGACGAGGAAGAGTGCGACACCGGTGGCGTCATTAAAGAGACTCTCACCTTCAAAGACGAGGGCGAGTCGGCGGGGGGCACCAAATTCCTTGAATAAAGCGAGTACAGCAACGGGGTCAGTAGCTGAAATGAGTGCACCAAAGAGGAGTCCAATCATCAAGGGTAGCTCAATCCCTACAAAGCCAAGAGCAAAGACCAACCCAAAGCCAATAGCAGCGGTAGAGATAAGGAGCCCTACGACAGCCAGTAGTGTAATGGGTAGTGCGTCCTCAGCTAGTTTGCGAGCACTTATGTTGTAGGCTGATTCAAAGATGAGAATGGGCAGAAATACGTAGAACAGCACCTCAGGAGTGAGGTGGAAGGATTCAAGAAATGAAAATGAAGGCAGGGTAGAAAGGAGACCAATACCGACGCCAATGGCAACCAAAAGCACGGTATGCGGAATACGGAGCGACTTGGCCCAAAAGACGGCAAAACTCGAGATGGCTAAGGTGGCAACCGCAATCAGAAGTGTAGAAAGTTCTAGCATAACGAAAAAAATAAAGACCGAGTAAACTCGGATGTGGGGTGGGGGTACCCGAACGTCTGGCACTATACTCCTGTGTCGTAGTGTCGGCAAGGGTAGGGCAGTGCGCATGCGCGTGTCACGTGAGTACCGTTTTGTGAAGGTTATCGGTTTGTAGCAGTTTTGGGCGTATACTAGTGTCACTATGTCAGAGAAATCAAATACCGCCGACGTGTTTATGGCGGCATACAATCAGCTCAATAAGGCACAACGACAAGCGGTTGATACCGTCGAGGGGCCAGTTATGGTTATCGCCGGCCCGGGTACCGGAAAGACACAGATTCTCACCTTGCGAATCGTCAACATTCTGCGGCGCACCGATACTAAGCCCGAGAATATACTCGCGCTCACGTTTACCAACGCGGGCGCTCATGCCATGCGGGCACGCTTACGATCTTTCATCGGTTCGGCGGCGTATCGGGTACCAATTTACACGTTTCATAGTTTTGCCGAACAATTGATTCGGCAGTACCCGGAAAGTTATCCGCGTATCATTGGTGGCGCCCCAGCGAGTGATCTGGAAGGTATCTCCATCATAGAGGATATCCTCAATGACCCACAGTTTGTGGTGTTGCGTCCGAATGGTCGTCCCGAATACTTTATTAATGCAATTACTCGCGCGCTCTCCCAACTCAAACAAGAAGGGTATGATCCTGATGCGTTTGCACGGTATGTGGGTAAGCAGGAGGCGGCCTTGTCTGACATTCCTCAGTATCATGAAAAAGGGGCGCATAAGGGTAAGGTGCGGGGTGAGTACCAAAAAGCTCATAAACTGCTTACAAAAAATCGTGAACTACTCGCGCTCTATCGCCGTTACGAAGCTGCTTTACGAGCAGCACACCTCTATGACTTTGATGATATGGTGCTTGAGACGGTGCGAGCACTGCAAAGTGATGAGGCGATGCGGCTCCTCGTGCAGGAGACCTATCAGTACGTATTGGCCGATGAGCAGCAGGACGTCAATGGTAGCCAAAATCAAATCCTTGAATTGATTACCGAATTTCATCCGTCCCCGAACCTGTTTGTCGTCGGCGATGAGAAGCAGGCAATTTATCGTTTCCAGGGTGCATCTCTCGAGAATTTTCTTCACTTTCAGCGTCGGTATCAGGATGCTGTCATTATCTCACTCACTGAAAATTACCGTTCAAGTCAGGCTATTCTTGACACGGCTCAAACAGTGGTTGCTACCGACGATCAGGCGCTGGCGGCTTTGCGGGTGCCCTTGCAGGCAGTAACCACTGCAGTACCGCGGATTGAACGACTTGGGTTTGCTCACCAAGCATTTGAAGATGCGTGGGTGGTAGCAACGGTGGGGCAGCTTCTGGCAGAGGGGATACCACCGGCTGAGATTGCGCTACTGACACGAACCAATCGTCAAGTTGAGTACTACACAACGCTGTTGCGAGCACACGGGATCGCGGTGGCACCGTCCGCGGATAGCGATCTCATGACACACCCACTGTTTCTCTCGCTGCTGCGCCTTTTGACTGCCGTTGCTGAGCCAGCCAATGAAACGGTGCTCATGGAGCTACTGCACGAACCGTACTGGAACCTAGCTCCGGGTGACTTGGTGCGTCTACTCGCAGCACGAACCTACACTGAGCCACTTGCCGCATTGATTGCTGACCCGGCACAAATTGCGGGATTACAAAAACCGGCTGCTGTGGCAACCATCCACGAGGTGCTTACGGAAGCCCGGCACCGGGCACTGTCTGAAGCACCGCAGCAGGTCGTGGCGTACTTGGTAGAGTCAAGTGGACTCCTGGCGACCGCTTTGGCGCATGATGTAATGATGGACGGTCGAGTGATTAGGCGCTTTTATGACGAAGTTGAGGCGCTCACCTTACGTAATCCTGCCCGCACCTTGTCCGGCGTTGTGCGCGCCTTTTTGCAGCGGCGAACCCACCGTCTTTCACTCTCTGCGCCGCTCGTGCCAATGTCGTCTGACGCGGTGGCGATTATGACTGCCCATAAGTCGAAGGGCCTTGAGTTTTCCGCGGTCATCATGCCTGACGTGACAGACTCCGCCTGGGGTAGTGGGAGTAGCAAGACAGTGTTTCGTCTCCCGGGTGGCGCCGAGCCTGATGCTGACGCCGAGGCGGCTGATGATGTTAGACTTTTTTATGTAGCTCTCACACGCGCTAAGCGCACGCTACTTCTATCTCAGGCTACGCTCAGTAGCGAAGGGAAGGAGCGGTCCCCGGCAGCAGTGCTCGAAATGTTGAGTCTGCCAGTTTCGGTATCACGTAACGAACTGGCTGACGTGGCGGCACCACTGCTTACCGTGCGCACTGCGCAGCCAGTGTCCATTTCCACGGATGTCCTTAAAACAGCGTTGGTGCAAAAGGGTATTTCTGTGACGAGTCTTAACAATTATCTTGAAAGTCCGTGGACATACCTTTACCGCAATGTCCTGCAGGTACCCGCTCCCAAGACGTTTGCCCTCCACTTTGGTACCGCACTGCACGGTGTGATTGACGCCTGTGTGCACGAGCGAGCGCGTGGTACCGAGCCAACTCCCACGTTTATAGTAGCCGCTTTGGAGCGAGCACTCGGCCGGCTGCCACTGGCAACGGAGGAGTACACGCGCATGCATGAGCGTGGCTTGGAGACACTGATTGCCTATCTGCCACATCTTCCGAAGTCACCGTTGCAGCAAACGGAAACAAAATTGAATGCCCTGCTCGCTACCGGTAATCCAGATTTTCCCGAGGTACTCCTCACCGGTACGCTTGATCGACTTGATTTTGATGCTGACGGTGCATTGCTCCGAGTTACTGACTATAAGACGGGTAAGTCCAAGACCCGAGGTGAAATCGAGGGAACAACGAAAGATAGTGATGGTAACTACAAACGACAACTCACGTTTTATGCACTACTGCTCTCACTGCAGGACGACCCACGATTACATGCCCGGACGATGACGTTGTCGTTTCTTGAGTCGGCGGCTCTGGGTACCCTTCGGGAGGAGACGTTTGTAATCACGGATGACGAAATCGCCACCCTCCGCGAGCAAGTCATACAAGTGGCACAAGCAATTGCTTGCGGGTCGTTTCTTCAGGAGCCGTGCGACGCGTCGGTGTGCGACTACTGCGATTTGGCCGCGAAGCTGTCATAGGAATCATTGATATAAAGAAAACCGCGACCATGCCCATGGGCCTGGTCGCGGTTTTCGATACATTTTGCTAGGTACCACTACCATCGGTTGGGACAGTGCCTTCAAGCTGGCCAATCAGGTTTTCGACAATTTGACGAACGGCATCATAAGGCTGTGCACCTTCGATAACGGCCTGTTGATTACCAACCATAATTACAGAATGTGGGGTGCCTTCGATACCGGCCGCAAAGCCTTCGGCCACACTCGTCTCTACCTCATCTTTCATCTCGCCACTGGAAAGACACTGCTCAAAGGTAGCTTTCTCGGCGCCTGCTCGGGTTGCAAATTCTGACAGGCGAGTGATGTTGGTTGGTTCATTCACGCCTCGTTCACTGAAGACTAAATCAGAAAATTCCCAGAAGCCATCATTGCCTGCCAGCTTACCAACACAGAGTGCGGCTTCAGAAATCTTTGGTGCGTTCGGATGGAGTTGTGCTACGGGCAGTTGGCGGTATACCCAGGCGACTTGGCCGGTAAGGGCAAATTCGTCCATAAGCTGCCGCATCGTCTCGTGAAATACCTTACAGAATGGACAGTCGTAGTCGGAGTATTCGACAATCACAATTGGAGCGTTTGGATTGCCGCGAATGTAATCCTTGTCGGTCACCCCTTTGATGGTGGACTCGGTGGTGGCAATTTGCTGACCACCGACGTTCACGCTCGGGCTGCGTGTGCCAATACCACTTCCGTATATCGCAGCAGCAATCAGGCCAAACCCGATAATGATGGCAATTGGCGTAAGTGGTGAAGCATTTTGAGGTGTTGGTTCCATAGAATAAACGGAAGAAATAATGAATTAACGAGGGTTGGCGGGACGCCGCCAATAATTTGAGTATAGCATAGCGCCAGCTGACGTCGTTTGGGTGATATACTGCTGGGGTATGGAATTTTGGCAGGCCCTCACCCTCGGTATCGTACAAGGTGTTACCGAGTTCCTACCGATCTCAAGTAGCGGACATTTGGTATTGGTACAAGACTTATTTTCGCTTACAGGCGACCACCTGCTAGCGTTTAATGTGTTTGTACATGTCGGAACACTCTTGGCCGTCGTGGTCTACTTTTGGCGTGACTTGCTTATGTTATCGCAGACTTTGTTTCGTAAGCTTGGTCGACTACCAGTTAATGAACGTGACTGGGTACTTCTAATCTCGCTTCTTATCGGTACCATTCCGGCGGTGTTGGTTGGAGTAGCAATTGGTTCACTCGTTGAAGCGTATCTCATGTTTGCGGTGCCGGTGGCACTGGCACTTATCGCGGGGTCAGGTTTGTTTATTTATGCGGAGTGGTACCACTTTAAGCATCCGGAAAGTCGACCACTTTCGGTGCGGACGGGTCTTCTCATTGGTTGTTTTCAGGTCTTAGCCCTCATTCCGGGGTTCTCTCGCTCAGGAGCAACACTCGCGGGGGGTATGTTGCTTGGACTCACTCGCTACGAAGCAGCGCGGTTTTCTTTTCTGCTCGCTATACCGGTCATTGCTGGCGCTGCTGCCAAGGTAACCATTGATTTTATTGCTGAGCCGGGTGCGATTGTGTGGAGTAGTGTACTGGTGGGAGCTGGGGTCGCCTTTATGGTAGCGTTTCTTGTCATCCATTGGTTTTTGGGATTTGTGCGACGTAACACCCTTTGGCCATTTATTTGGTACCGCTTGGTGCTTGCAGTTCTTATTCTTTATAAAGAATTCCTCGTTTAAAACATCCTAAATTCACTCAGTCACTTCATTAATCTTCTCCCCAAGGTACTCAGGTCTATTCGTACACCGTGCTGGTTTTGTCGGTGCTTAGGCCAGTGTTTTTTTTGAGCGGTTTCTACGTGTACTATCAAAACCATGGAGTACTTTTGGGTGTTAGAAAAGGCGTCGCGCCTAGAACAGCAGCGAGTGTGTCATCGCCACCTCCTCTTTGATGAGCCAGTGACTAGTATCGAGTGGTATTTCCCGCTTGCGGGTACCATCTTTGAACTTTACATGACCGTGAGTCAAAGCATAGTCAAAGACTTTCTTGGTTACCTTTACGTCTTGCTCGCAGTACTTTTTGATTTCGGCAATCTTGCCTTCACGCCACCAGCGCACGGCCTCCAGGCCACTAGCTGATTTTTTGGCACCGACGGTCGCTTCGGCGATAGTATCGAGTCTCAGGCGACGGCCAAGGGATTTCTTGACCTCGTCAAGGAGGTCAATCGACTTAATCTGGGTGAGATCACCTGGGTAGTATTTATTGAGAATCGGAATATCAAAGTGGTTACTGTTGAAGCCGACAAGTGCATCAGCATGCTCAAAAATAGGCCAGAGAGTTGTGAGCTCGTCGATAGTGACGGTGGTGTAGGTATCAGTGCCGCTATCGTAAGCAGTCACGACCGAAATATCGAGGGCTGTCGGGTCGTTACTACCAACTTCTTGGAATAGGTTCTGTGTCTCAATGTCAAAAATAATGTACCGCATGTCTGTAGTCACTAATATGCCCCGTTTACTTTGTTGCTCCCGTCGCTCACCTGCTCATCGTATCATCAGTATGTCTTGCGCGCTCGCTTCGTCGTGTCTCGTCACTCAGGACATCAAAGTGACTCCAGAAGGAGACGTTATCGGTTATGTACTATGTTTTCAATAATCGCGAGCGCACCCGTGGTTTCTTCGCCGCTGCGCAGGTCTTTAATCGTGAAGGTCTGGCTCGTGACCTCGTTCTCACCAATCACGATAACAAAGCGCACCTGACGGTCGCTGGCGTCTCCGATTTTTCTGCCAAGTTTCTTGGTGCTGATATCGGTGGCTACGCGAGCGGTGGTGGCACGGCGCAGTGTGCTCGCAAGTGCTTGCCCGGCTAGATTAAACTCAGCTTCCATGGGAATGACCATCACCTCTGGGCCGGTAGCGGAGAGTGACTCAGGAAGGAGTTTGTGAGTCTCGAGGAAGTCGCGCATGGTGACGTCGCCCATGCCAAAGCCAATACCTGAAATCATCTCACCCCCAAACATTCCCGTGAGATTATCGTAGCGACCACCACCGAGCATTGAGCGATTGTTTTCGCCGGAGACATCAAAGATTTCAAAGATGGTGCCAGTGTAGTAGTCAAAGCCTCGCACAATTGATGGATCATACTCGGCATTGGTGATTCCAAGCGCGATAAGGCCGTCGATGACATGCGCTACTTCTTCGGGTGTAGTTTCGGGTAGGGAGAGCGGCTTTCCGGCTGCGGCCTCCATGGCTATGGCAAATTCAGAGGCGGAGATTTTTGCCTTACGGTCAATGACATTAGTAACGGCACGGACCTGTACCTCATCGGTAATACTGTTGTGAGCCAAAAAAGCGTTAAGGGCCCCGCGGTGGTTGATGCGGATTTTGAACATCTCGGGCTTGGCGCCAAAATCGAGGAGGAGTTGGTGCGCGAGGGCGATGATTTCTACATCAGCTGCGACGTCGTTTGCACCAAAGATATCGCAGTTAAGCTGCCAGTGCTCGCGCAATCGCCCACGCTGCGGGCGCTCGTAGCGGAAGAGGTTGGGGATAGAGTACCAGCGCACTGGGAATGAGAGTTCGCGACGTTTGCCGGCGACCATGCGCGCCACGGTCGGGGTCATCTCGGGACGTAGTGTTACCTCACGCTCGCCACGGTCGATGAAGGTGTAGGTCTGTTCGTTCACCATCTCCTCATTCTCGGCCCCCTTAGCCTTATAGAGTTCGGCTGGTTCAAGAATGGAAGCGTCGTAGCGTTCAAAGCCAAAACTCTCGGCAGTCTTAGCCCAGGTGTCGAAGATATAGCGTTGTACCGCCATGTCTTGTGGATAGAAGTCACGGACGCCTTTGTAGGATTCGGTCGAGAGGTGTTTGTCGGTCATAAGTATGGCAGATTGTAGGGGAGGGGGAGGTGGATTGCAAGGCAGGTTACAGGGTAGTCCCCATACCACCAAGAACCTTCAGTCGCGCATCCATGGCGCCTTGGATGGTGGCCTGGATGCCGCGCGGGTCGGGCATGCCACCACTTTGAAAGTTGCTCTCGTTGGCACCAGCAGTTTGAGCTCTGATAGTACCAAAATTGAGCAGGGTGGGGATGATACCTTGAATCGTAACTTTAATATCCTGCATACGCTCAAGGCGGAAGCTTGAAACTTTGCGGTTGAAAAAGCCACGCTGGTCGATGACGATAATGCGCCGGTCGGTGATAATCCATAGGTCGAGATAATAGTGAGTCCAGACGGTAAAGCCCATCATAGTCATGATAAGAAGCCAGGCGGCGATGCCATAGGTAATGAGGGGTACTTGGCCGGTAAGTAGGGTGTCGAGAGCGGGGATTTCTGGTAGTGTCGCAACGATTGATAATACAAGGAGTGGTAGTACCGCCAGGCATGCGAGCCCAAGCAGTTCAAGGGTAATAACAAACCAATGTTTACGCACGGTATCGAGGATCTGTTCACCGGCCTCGAGTTCGATTTTTTCGTACAACATATATATCAGGCAACAAAAATCATGACACCAACTAGCCCAAGCAGCGGAATGGTAGCGAGGAAGTAGACAGCCAGTGAGAGGTTTCGCACTCTGGCATCAACTGCGTATTGCATCCAGTGATAGTAAAGAATGACACTAAAGATTACGTAGAAAATCGCCAGGACATAAAAACCGAGCGTTAAGAGGGTGGTGAGGTCACCGGTGTAACTCATGCATCTTTATTCTAGCACCAATACTGAATAACGAATGACGCCATACTGGTCAGGGTGGGTGGTGACGGCAAAGCCGGCTGTAGCGCCAAGGGCTGTTATCGCTTCGGCTTGCTCAGGTTCATGTTCAATCCAAAGCTGGCCCTGTGGTTGGAGGTGGATAGGTGCCTGCGCAATAATTTTTTTGATGAGAGCAAGGCCGTCATCACCCCCATAGAGTGCAAGAGGTGGCTCGTAGTTTTTTACCGATAGCTCAGTACGGTCAAGGGCGGGGTCAATGTAAGGCGGGTTCGCGAGGATAAAGTCAAAGGTGCTCGTAATATTTTCAAATAAATCTGATTGGG
>CALRHO010000018.1 GCA_943359405.1 Candidatus Nomurabacteria bacterium | reverse complement strand
TGGGCATGTTTTCAGGCTTTCCTGATCGACTCCACCAGTTTTTGGCGGCATCGTAGTAAAAAATCCGACCACCTTGCATACCAACTTTATAACCTTCCTCCTCCGAGCCGATAGGTACCGCCGGGGCATCGATGCCCCGCTCTTTAAACAACGCTTGCCAAATTGCTACTGATTCGTCGTCACGTGGTATTCCAAGTGTCTCATCGCCAGCAAATACGGTTACGTAAATGCGCGCCGGGTCGAGTCCAACTTCGTCCACAAGAAAGGTAAAAAACCACCGAAGCTGCTCTTGTTTAAAGTAGTCACCCAGTGACCAGTTACCGAGCATTTCAAAGAAGGTGGTGTGCCGGTTGTCCCCCACTTCTTCAATGTCGTTTGCTCGAAAGCATTTTTGCGAGTCAGCTAGGCGCTTCCCCATGGGATGTGCCTCACCCATTAGATATGGGATCAGTGGCTGCATACCACTACCGGTAAAGAGCGTGGTCGGGTCATTTTCAGGCACGAGTGCTGCTGAGGGGATGATGGCATGACCATTGCGCTTCATGAACGACAAATAGCGCTCGCGGATCTCGTTTCCTGACATACAAAAAACTGTAAGTTACTTATAAACCCGTGTAATTAAAATTGGTTGACACGAACTATAGCAAGGGGGACTCTAGCGTGCAATTGCGCCGAGGGCACCAGCCATACAGCTTGGACCGGAGCAGGTAATGAGGTGCACATCGTGATAGAAGGAGAGTTCAAGCAGGTACCCGAGCACAATCAGTGCAATGCCAATCAAGGTTACGATCTTTTCATTATGAAATGAATGAATTACATCATCGCCAATGACACGCTCTCTCGCCATAACCATGTGAACACGCAAAATGCCGACGGCGAGAAGGCACTTACCTACCACCCCAAAGGTTAAGCCCCAAAAAAGTAAACTCATAGGTACATTGTCTCGTTACTTCTGTCGTTTGGCAAGATGTTCGAACTCGGATATGTCAGTGCGAAGTGATGATAATGCTTCGATGAAAGTTTCTGGCTTGTGAGCGTCGATGCCAATCGCTCGAAAGATGTGCTCAACAGTAGCACTGCCACCAGACTGCAAGAAGTGATCAATTTGCCCAATATAGCGCCGATCCTCATGGTAGCGCTTACTCATGAGTGTACTCATGAGTAAGCCGTAGGCGTAGGTATACACATAGAACATCGAACGGAAGTGACCAACAAAGACAAACGAATAGCCGTCATCCTCGGTTACCGTCACTGCTTTGCCAAAGTAGCTTTGAAGGTGTTGTTGCATGAGGACAGCTATCTGTCCCTTAGTCATACCGCCTTCGGTGCGGATACGGTTATGCAACGCAACTTCAAAATTGAAGAACGCAATCTGACGTTGAATCGTGGCGATGTCACGCGTGATACGGTCGTGCAGCAGCGCGAACTTAGTTTCAGGAGCGGCCTGCTCGTAGACGTGTGCAAACACTAGGTTTTCAAAGAAAGTTGAGGCGGTTTCGGCAGTGGTAGTCGAATAGTCCTCATACCACGATGGTTGTCCGACCTTGCTGCGACTCGAGTGAATGGCGTGTCCCATTTCGTGCGCCAAGGTTTCCAGTGACTTAAATTCATCAACGTGATTGAGGAAGACAAAGGTGGGTAAACCAACTGCCGACGACATGAAGGCACCACCAGAACGGTTGGGTCTGGGGTAGACATCGATTTGCCCTCGCGTCAGCATTTCGTCAAAGAAGGTGCCGTAATCAGTCTTGGTTTTATAGAACACTTCGCGACAGATTTCGACAGCATCACGAAAGACAATGGTAGGCTGTTCCCCGACCGGGTCGTACTTGCTTGCGTAGGGTAGCGATTGAACACCATGAAAGCGTGCCTTGGCTTTATAAAAGCGCTGACTAAGCGCAAAGCCCTCGTTACTGATGGCTGTGACGAGTGCTTCCACACTTTCGAGGTCATTTTGGTAGCCTTGTATCCTTGCTTCGTAAGGCTTTTTAAAGCCGCGAAGTTCGTCATTTATTTTTTTATCAAGAACGATAGCATTGAGTTCATTTTCTGCAACTTCGGCCCACTGCTTGAGCTCGGTGGTGACCACGTTCCAAAGCGCCGGACGTTCCTTGGGGGCTATGGAAGCGGTTTTTTCTATCGCCTCATTCAGGGGCAGTTGCTTACCCTTATAGGTAACCGTTTTGCGATTGAGGATTTTGTCAGTACCAGCCACCCACAAACTGCGGGCGGGCAAACTTTTTAGGTTAAGGATTTTTTCTTCCGCTTCGGATAGGGAGTGTTTGGATTCGAGAAAAACTCGCTCTAGGTAATAGCGGTAGGGCTTAAGTTCGGGGGCCTTCAGGTACTCACGCTGTTTGGCTTTTTGTAGTTTCCCGATGGCGAGTGGGACAAATACTACAAGGTTGTTGGCCTTGGTAAGTCGGTCGGAGAAGAGGGTGAGCTTTTGTTCGGCTACATGGTCGGTAGCGTTACGGGTGTGGCGATAGTGGAAGTAGTAAAGTGCCTTTTCGCCCGGTAGGTGTGCGAGCGCCATATAGTCACGCAGCATGGTGGCGAGGACTTTGGCAGACTTGGTAATGTCTACCTTCGCATACTTTTTGGCAAAGGCCTGGTACCCTACGAGAGTGGTATGAACATCAGCCTCAATCTGCGGGTCATTTTCGTGTTGGTAAAAATGGGTTTGCAAATCCCACTCTGTTTTTACGTTCAAAAGGGGCGGTAGTGAGTTATTCGCAACAAACGGTGAGACGGACCGGCGAGACTTAGCAGGCATAGCGGTGGACGGGTAATTGGTTAATAACGGTGGTCGTGGGCGTGTTGGGCCTCGAGTAAGAATTGGCGGTAGGCTTCAAATATATGATTAAACTCGGCGATAATGGGGTTCTTAAGGCGACTATTGATGGTGTTGGCAATCTGCTGGTAGACCTCGAGTCGTTCGGTAAAGTTATTGCCAAAGTCTTGATGGAAGCGGTCGTGGGCGTGGGCGTAGTCTTCAACAATGGTGCGAAAGTTGTGAATCTTATCAGCGGCTGCTACAAGCAGTGCTTCTTCGGGACCGCGTTTGAGTTGTTTGATGTAGGCAATCTTGCGGTCTTTCCAGGTGAGTTTTTGTTCACTCGTACCTCTTGGTTCGGTAAGGGTCTCTACAATATCGCTGACTCGACCGCCAAAATCTTCACGCAGCTCATCAACGGTGTAGTCGGTATCTTCAAGGCTGTCGTGGAGGAAGGCGGCTACAATCACATCTTCATCGTCGGTATAGTCTAGGAGCGTGAACGCAGTGGCTACCAGATGGGTCACAAAGGGAAATGGCATCGAACCACGTCTAGTCTGGTCCTTGTGAAGCACCGAGGCTGCGCGGATGGCCTGTTCAACGCGATACGAGTACATGGATAGTAATGATTATTTTTAGTGTATCACACTGTCAAATCTGCCAAGTCGCTCAGAGGGATAGCCTTCGCTTCGAAGCAGGGCTCGCTTTTTCACTTCACCTCCGCGGTTATAGCCACCGAGTGAGCCGTTGCTTCTAATGACACGGTGGCACGGTACATCAGGTAGATAATTGCTTGCCATTACCCTAGCTACAGCCCGAGCGTGACGGGGTGCACCCACTGCCCGTGCTACTTCACTGTAGCTCATGACTTGTCCAGCAGGAATGCGACGTACCACGGCACGGACGCTGTCAGCAAAAGTGGCTGGGTCAAATACGGGTGGCGTTGCCATGTGCTCTATAGACCGCTTGAATCTTCTTGCCGGCGGCCTCGCGGTACGGGCAGAACTCGCAGGCCTTCCCTACCGGCGGGAGCTTCTCGCTCTCAAGGGTGGCCTTGATAGCATGCAGCGTGCCAGAAATCCAATCAACTTCGGTCGGCACCGGTACGAGCGTGGTCTCGAAGGTGAGCATATCGTCAAAGACGTCCTCGTCTTTGCTGGCGTTTGCGTACACCAAGTAGCCGGTGGGGTCGACGTTAAAGCCATTACGCTCGAGGAGCCAGCGGTAGACACCAAGCTGGCGGGTGTACTGCATTTCCCAGGGGCTGTCACCGAGGCCCTCGATCGTGCCGTCCTTCGAGGTAGCCTTGTAGTCGGCGACGATGAGGGTGCCATCTGGCTTTACCCAGAGGTCATCGACACCACCTGAAACGAGGAGATTAGTTTCAGGGTCGCGATAGGTGATACCAATAAAGGGGTCGCGCCAGGCCTCGAGGTCGGGGTGCGCAAAGGGTACGGCATCGATACCATACTTTTCACAGAGGGGATGCTGACTACCGGCAGTGCGGTGAATATCAAATTCTTTTTTAAACAGCGCGTCGACGGCGATATTGAGGTTAAACGACGGCATGCCTGGGCGCTTGGTGCCGAGCTTGTTGTCGAGGTAAAAGCAGCGTGGGCACTCAATAAAGGCGTCTATTTTCGATCGGGACAGTTTCCACTTGGCGCCACCATAGTTCCACTCGGGACTACGATCCGGATTATATTTTTTATAAAATTCAGCCATGCACTGACTAGTGTAGCACAAGGGGTGGCGACGCTATACTAAAAAAAGCCCCGAAGGAGGGGCTTTTTTTGTTGTGGGTAACGACCTACTCAGCGGTAAACGAGCCAAACACCTTATCAATCTGGGTATCTGCAGCGAGGTTAAATTGTCGGTCGCCGTCTTCGGTATACATGACTACGGCGTATTCAGAGCCCGCGCGGGTTGGAGTCTGGAGGACGATTTCGCTTGGACTGAGTCCTTGGCTCTGGCTAAACCGGACAACCCCAAGGATGTAACCGAGGCGACCTTCAGTGTAGGTGCGGATACCAATCCAGCCCTCTTCGACCGGATATGTTACTGCAGCCAGTGGAACGGTCATACCAGCCTTTTTGTTACTAACCGTTACACTTCCTTCACCAACCGTTAGGGTTTGTGGTGTGGTATTGGCTTCATCACTGGCATCAACCTGTGCTTCGATCGAATCCTCTTCTTGCTTAGTGTCGCTAGCTTTTTCCTCAGTCTTTTCATTGGCCTGCTCGGTCTCACGCGGGGCACTGGCGGTTGGACCTGAGAATGCCCAGACGAGGAGGCCACCAATGAGGAGGCCAACGATAAACGCGATTACGGTCTTCTTATCTTCCGGTTTGGTAGTTTCTGCCATACGCAAAAATGCTGAATTGCTGTCTAACGCTTATATGCAGCCAGTATATCACGCAAAAAAATGCCTGTTCCCTTGACAACTAGGGGCTTTTTGGGTCATGTCGCAACTGAGCGACTATACGCTGCCACAATCGCCGTTGCTTCGGCGAGGACGGCTGTTGCTTTTTCTGGTGCGAGATGCAAATGGCGTATAAGATGTTGATTTTCTACCAAGTCACGACACAAAATAACCCTGCGTTCGATGAGGGTAGCCGCCTGCGCTGATGACAGTGAGGACAACACAGTGATGGGATATACACCTGACTTTTGAATCCGATCATGGAGGTTGTGATGACGCGGAAAATCCCAGGAGAGCAGGTTAAGACCAACACAACGACTATACGCTTCGGCCGTGGTGGTGAACTTGGTATTGGTGATGAGCCAAAACTCGGTAATACCGCAGTGATCCTCAGCACAGATTTTTCGCTCTTTGAGGTCCAGTAAGCGAGCGTAGGAATAGAGGGCCACTTGGAGGTCGGACTTAATACCGGGTCGGGCATGAAATTTAGCTTCACCGATGAAGCTGTGCGTACGGTTAAAGGCCGCAATGTCAATTTCGTGGGGTGCGCACTTCCCCTCTAAAATAATGCCTGTTTGTACTTCGTACCCTTCAGCCTCAAATAAACGCGCCAGGAAGAGTTCAAATGGAAAGCCGGTAGGTCCAAGACCAAACAGGGCGCGGCGCAGCGAGTAGCGCGCCGCTGCTCCGGCCTCAGTTTGGCGTAGGAGTGCAAAGGCGCGACGGTAAATTTCTTGGGTGGAAATACCCTCGTAGAGGTCAGTGCTTATGGTGTGTACGATATCAAGGACTTCAGTCTGTGTTGCGCCAGCGCGACGCAGTGAGCGGCGTAGTTTTTCAACTTTAAAAAACTCTAACGAGCCGTCCGCCTTGGTGACATGAATGTGCATCTAGCCAATGATACCACCGCCCACGCAGGTGTTGCCTGCATACAGTACACAGGATTGGCCACTACTCACGGCTTCGCCGACGGTGTCGGTCACGAGGGTGAGATGGTCCGCATGCACTGCGGTCACGGTGACGGTATGGGGCTGACGCTGGTGATAACGGGTTTCGGCTGTGAGCTTGGTGCCAGTGCTGACAGGGGTACGTAGGACGATGTCAGTGAGCGTTAGTACACTCGAGGCAGCGATGATCGGTGGCTCTTGGGCCACGGTAATGGTGTTGTGTGAAATATCGCGATCTACCACATAGTGCGGAGCGCTATTGGGGCCGCAACCGGTGACGGTAAACCCGTGACGCTGGCCAAGCGTGTAGATAAGCGCGCTGTCGTGACGACCAATAGGAGTGCCCTGGGTATTGAGTACATCGCCGGGGATGAGTGTCGTATAGTGGCTGAGGAAGGTTTTGATATCAATGTGTCCAAGGAAGCAGATACCTTGACTGTCACGCTTTTGGGCGACCGGCAGACCGCGTCGGGTCGCTTCGACGCGGATGTCGGCTTTGGGTGTATTGCCCACCGGAAACAGGGCACAGCCAAGCTGCTCACCTCGAAGCGACCAGAGGAAGTAGCTTTGATCTTTGGTGGCGTCGACACCACGGACGAGTTGTGGTCCATGTACCGTGTCGATGCGTTGGGCGTAGTGGCCAGTGGCGATAGCATCGGCCTTATGGGCTTTCGCAAATTGGAGAAAGGCCCCAAACTTTACCGCGCGGTTGCACATGACATCGGGGTTCGGGGTGCGTCCAGCGGTGTATTCGCGGATGAAGTAAGCGGCCACCTCATCGCGATAGGCAGCCTCAGCATCACAGGTTAAAAAAGGAATTCGTAACGTTGCAGCAACCCGCATGGCATCGAGTCGTTCTTGCTCCCAGTTACAGACCAGCCAGTCCGGATGCCAGACTTTGATGAATACACCAACAACGGTGTGCCCAGCATCAATCAGGCGGGCGGCCGCTACCGCTGAATCGACACCGCCGGAGAGTCCTACAAAAATTTTCATACACTGATACGGTCTCTGACACGCTACCAGGCTCCCTGCCCTACCGCAAGTAACGATCAATATTTACCTTATGTTGCTCGTAGGTGTTAGCGTAATAGAATTCACCATCGTTGCCAGTGAGGTAAAAGAGGTAGGTTGAAGGTGTTGGTTCTAATACAGCCTGAATTGCAGTAAGACCAGGATTACCAATTGGAGTTGGGGGGAGACCGGGATTGAGGTAGGTATTGTACGGGGATTCGCGATCGAGGTCGGCTGCCACGAGTTCGTTTAGTGGCTTATCGAGTACGTATTCCATAGTGGCGTCTGCCTGCAAAGGCATCCCAATCTCCAGTCGACGTAGGAATATACCTGCGACGATGGCCTTACTCTCTGGTGAATTTGCTTCACGCTCAAGGATGGAGGCGAGGTTGATAATCTGGTCTTCGGTGAGATTGGTCTTGGCCATAGCGGCACGCAAAGGGCCGACACGCGTTTCGTAAGTCTCAAGGAGTAGGTCAGCAAGTGCCTGTGCGGTGAAAGTCTTGGGAACAAGGTAGGTATCAGGAAATAGTTTGCCCTCAAGCCCTTCGGTAATGTTCATAAACTCAGCTGTATCGAAGTCGCGCAGTACATCAGCGGCCCGCTCGGCGAGTAGTTGCCGTGACTCACCCTCGTAGTGAATGAAGCGAACTAAGTCATTTCCATAGTCACCGAGCATGAGCCGTGCGGCGAGATCGGTAGCCGACAGCGGCTGGCTAAAGATATAGGTACTCGCCTTAAGGTCACGGGGGTCGTGAAAAAGTGCGAGGATAGCGTAGAGAACAAACGGCGAACGAATAAAGCCGGCAGCATACAGCTGGTCAGCGATGTCGGTTGTGGTCATCCCTTCTGCAATCACGAGCTCGGTTTCAGTAGGAAAGCTCGGTGGCGGTGTTATGAGGTGTTGTAGATAAAGTCCACCCACCAGAGCGAGGGCAAGGAGAAAAAGCGCACTGTAAGCGAGACGCTTGAGGGCGCGTCGTAGCGGAGAGGTTGGTACTCCCTGGTCAGTGTAGTTGGGGAGTGCGGGGGCAGGAATCATATGGTAGAAGAAAGTCCAGTTGGAAGATTAGAAGGTGCCTCCTTACGAGTAGACATGATACGGGGAAGCGACGGACTAATCACGGCGCTGCCGGGGATATGGAACATGGTAGCAAGCTCCTCGGACGAGAATACCTTTGGATCATCAGATTTGCTACCGCCACTTGATTTGGCACGGGCACTGTACTCACGTAGTTTATAATCATGAAGTTCACTTTTTTTCCAGGATAACTTCTTGGCACCGGAAAAGTCTGAGAACCAGTTATAGTCAAAGTCGCTCCGCCATACCACCCCCACGCGGTTGCGTCCAATCATGTCGTACTGCGCAAAGGTACGAAGCGCCAGGAGCGATTCACCATTAAACTTTCCCTTCTCAGTGATGTAGAGCATGCGGATGGCGACCTCATAGGCGTACTTGCTGCCGTTGCGCTCCATGGCAGTCACGGTATCTTGCTCGCTCCTGGTAAGTCGTGGGGTCATTTCGGTTTCAAGCGGTCCCTTCTTGTCTTTATCACGGCCAAGGAGTTTACCAACGTGGGCAGCGATATCTTTTTCCCACGTTCCGGACTCATGAAGATCGCCGGTGCCAAAATTCTTTTTAGCATGTGCCTTAGCCAGGAATTGAATCCAGATACGTTCATGTGGCTTCAGTCGGCCGATTTGTTCAATCATGGTGGCCATTGGTTCAAATTTCTCCTCTTCTTTGGGTAGCTTGTCGAGTCCAAAATCAATGTAGGTTTTGATGGGAAAAATCTGGTTGTCTTTTTTGTTGATGTGAAAGGCCATCATCTCATATTTATCAGGGTTCCACTGCACCTCTGCTGCATAGTCAATGAGTTCTTCTACCACTTCAATGCCTGGATAGTGAGCATACAATTGTGCCTCGACACGATTTTTGAATTTCTTTTTTGGGACATTGACGTAGAAGCGCACTTCCCCACCGTGCGAGACAAGCTCACAACTAACTGCCAGTGGGTTCTTTCCATCTATGTAGGTTTGGTACAGGTTGTCCGCACCTGAAGGATCGTAAATTTGGTTAAAAACCGCCTCCATGGCTTCGGGTGACTTGAATACCTCTTGCGGTAACTTAATTCGCAAGGTAACGCGGCCGTTATCAATACGCCATTTCATACGAATATACTCCCGCCATTCCTCAAACATAATGTAAAAGAGTAGGTACGGGAGCCAGAGCGGAGATAGGAGTACCATCACCGATATCACTGGTTCGATGCTGAGATCTGTCCGTTGTAGCCCAAAGTAGACTGCAGAGAATGCAATTACAATGGCGATCGGAATGATCATCCGTTCGAATATCATGGCCAAAAAAGCGCCCATAGTCGTTTATGGTATTTTACACCACGTTCCCTGTTCTTGGTTACTCGTGACGGGGATGCGCCACGTTTACCCACCCTCGTAGCCAATTATTATGCAACGAGCAACTTCGATAGGGGGGCTGCGAAAAAACACCCAGCAAAACTTAAGGTTTTACTGAGTGGCCTTTCTTATTGACGGTGTGGTCAGTCAGCGAGGGTGTAGGTGCCGTTACTGAGACGCTTGAAGAGGTTTGGGTCTTGCAGGTTCACAATTATCGTGTTGTCTTTCACATAACGCTCTTTTTTGACCTTGTCGATCAGTTCTTCGCGTGAGAGCGGCCCTTCTTTTTTGAGGATGTCCCGTAGTACTTCCTTTACCACGCCAGCGGTGTAACCCCACTCAGTGAGCGCGTAGAGACCACGGCCAACGAGCACAAATCGACCATCTTTGATAAGTTCGTTATGGGTGGTGGCGATGTGCGCCTGGTGGCCGAAGAGTTCAGCTATGGCTTCGGCGACTTCCCGGAAGTGCATGGGTGAGCCATGGCGCTTGACGGTCAAGTAGGCGTAATCACGAATACCTTTTACGCGGATGTTTGGGCTATCGGAAGGACCCCAATCCCCGAGCGGGTTACGACCAATCTGCTTACTCATTGACAGCCAGCGCTTGAGGACGTCTTCATGGTGTTGTTCTGCAGCACCGGTGAGCTCGCGACGGAAGCGCTCGATAATCTCTTGCTCAGAAATAAGTTCGTCTCGATTCAGGGACTGGTGTACAGCGCGCAATGCCTTCTCTACTGCCTCGGCAGTCTTTTTCTCGGTAAACCAGCGGTGAGTATAGTGGGGATTTTCCTTGCCCTTGTAGAATGGATCGCCAACCACGAGGAGGAAGTAGAGGTGGTTGCGCACAATCGAGTCAGTCGAAAGTTCCTCGAGCAGCACATGCTCAGCAATGACGCCACCACCGAGCTGGTCGATGAGTTTCTGCATCTCAATGAAAAGGTCGTAGTGCTTTTTGTACTCCTCTGACTTCTGGATAGCTTGGATACCATAGTTTTCAATCTGGCGGACACGCTCACGTGTAATACCGTATGACTGCCCAATGGCTTCAAGGGTAAACACCTCACCATCAGTCCGGAGACCGTAGCGCTTCTCGAGCACATCGCGGGCACGTGGAGGCAAGCCGGCGAGGAGAGCCTTGGTGACCTGTTTTGGCTTAAAAGTAATCATACGAGCGTTATTTCTGAGTTACGTGGCGATATTTATAACATAGCAACACATGGTGGTCAATAGCCTCTCCCCAGCCTATCGTTCAGTACTATTCCTGCTGCTCGGGGACGATAAGGTTCACAATTTTTCCAGGGATATATATCACCTTTTTGGGCATACGGGTACCCATGCGTCCTTGAATGTTTTCCGCTGCGAGAGCGGCACGGAGTGCCTCAGCCTCGCTTGCTGACGGGTTGATAGTAATCGTGCCACGCATCTTACCGTTAATTTGTACGCCGATAGTCACCAGAGTGTCACTCGCGAGGCTGGTATCTGCCACGGGGAAGGACTCGTTGTGGATGGAGGAATGGTAGCCGAGCTCATGCCAGAGTTCTTCGGTAAGGTGCGGGGCAAACGGCGCGAGAACCCGCAGGAAGGTGGCAAAGGTTTCAGCGGTAAGCCCCTCCCTTTCAGCCAAGTTTACAAAAATCATCATCGCTGAAATGGCCGTGTTGAATTTGTATTCGACGATGTCACGTTGCACTTTCAGGATCGTTTTGTGGAGTTGGCGCGTGACGGCTTCGGGTTCGGCGGGGGTAAGGTGCGCAGTGAGGCCGTACACCCGCTCGAGGAAGCGCCGCAAGCCGACAATACCACCCATATCCCATGGGTAGTTATTGCCTTCGTAGGGACCCATGAAGGCCAGATACATTTTTACCGTATCGGCACCCACCAGGCGCACCTGCTCGTCGGGGTCAATCACATTCCCTTTACTCTTACTCATCTTGTTGCCGTCAGGGCCAAGAATGAGGCCGCGGTTGATGCGCTTTTTGTATGGCTCCGGGTGCGCAGCGTAGCCTAGGTCAAAGAGTGCTTTTTGCCAGAAGCGTGAGTATAAAAGGTGCATGGTGGTGTGCTCGGCACCGCCAAAGTAAATATCAACCGGCAGCCAGTCCCGCTGTCGGTCAAGGTTTGCTAGTTCTTGTTCATTGTGGTTATCGATATAACGCAGGAAGTACCATGATGAATCAACAAAGGTGTCCATCGTTTCTACCTCTGGCGTCCAACCGGCGCCAAAGAGTGCCTCGGTACGCTTTCGTAGCGCGTCGCTCTTAGCCAGCGGCGCTTCACCAGTAGGTTTGAAGTCCACGTCTTCGGGAAGGAGCCACGGCAAATGCTCTGCCGGTACGGGGTGCGCCTTCCCTTCCGGATCGTAGACAATTGGAATCGGGACGCCCCAGTAGCGTTGGCGACCAATCGACCAGTCACGCAGGCGGTAGGTGTTGGTCATCCGACCACCGACCTTGGCTACGATAGCTGCCTTCGCTTCCTCTGACTCCATCCCGTTGAATTCACCTGAGACATGTAATGTTCCTTGTCCAGTCCAAATCCCGTTGCCAGACTCAATTTGTTTTTTGATGAGTTCTCTTTGTATATCAGTAGTTTCTTCCCATGACTGATTTTCCAAATTTGCATTTTGAATTCCACCAATAAAGTAGTTTCTGTAATTAGGTGTGAACAAATCAGGAACAATAACTCTAACTTTTTTCAAACCAAATTTTTCTGCGAACTCAAAATCGCGCTCATCGTGTGCGGGTACGGCCATAATGGCACCAGTGCCGTAGCCACCAAGCACGTAGTCGGCCACAAACACCGGAATAACCTCTCCGTTTGCCGGGCTGGTCGCAGTTACCCCCTCAAGGCGTACGCCCGTCTTCTCCTTAGTGGCATCAAGGCGGTCCTGCTCATCGCGCTGCGTGGCCTTTTCCATGTAGGCCGCAACTTCAACCCAGTTGGTGATGTGCGCTTGGTTCTGCGCGAGGAGCGGGTGCTCGGGGGCGAGTACCAGGTAGGTAGCGCCGTAGAGCGTATCAGGCCGGGTGGTAAATACCGTCACCTGCTCACCAGTTGAGAGAACAAAATCAATTTCTGCCCCGCGGCTACGACCAATCCATTGGCGTTGTGCCTCCTTGATGTGCTCGGGCCAATCAAGCGCATCGAGGTCGTCGACGAGGCGGTCGGCATAGTCGGTAATTTTGAGCATCCACTGTGGCATTTGACGCTTCTCGACAACGTCACCCGATCGTTCACAAGTACCGTCAGCAAGCACTTGCTCGTTGGCAATCACAGTATTGCACCCGGGGCACCAGTTGACCGTACCTTGGCCGCG
>CALRHO010000017.1 GCA_943359405.1 Candidatus Nomurabacteria bacterium | reverse complement strand
TTTAGGAAGATTGCGCCATTCGTCATAGAGGGTGTGCAGCGGCATACTAATTGAGTTTTCAGCATGAACGCGATTGTAGGCATCACTTGGGCGGACGTCAATAAAGACATACTGATCGGGATTATCTTTATACCTTTCATAGAAGTCCGTTGCCCCGACATCATAAATTGTAGGGGTAAGGAGTGCGACGTGTTTTAGTGGCGAAAGCAAAACTGCAAACACCCCAGCAACAAATGCTCCAAAGATTAGAAAAATAGCTACTGGTGCTTTAAAAAAATGTGATAACATAGCGTTTACTTTTAAAGTTTACCACAAAAAGACTGTGCCGGGCTCGTTATAAACATATTCTATGTCTCAAGCACACATGGCTGCTCGCGAACTTCTGCGCACCAGCATTAGTAGAGATGCACTCATATACACCAAAACCATCCTCGCGGTGTATGGGCAAGATTACGAATTTGAATGGATTTTTGATATCAGAAATATTAGTCTGGAACCCGAAGTAATGTCAGCTATCGCTTCCCTGTTCTGGGCAACCTATGCCGACCTACCTGAGTGCCAAATTGGTGGTATCGAAACCGCCTCTCTTCCCCTCATCGCCGCCATCACCCTTGAAGGAAGCCGGCGTGGTAAGCGCGTTCACGGGTTTTATATTCGCAAATCACGCAAAAAAACTGGTTTGTTGAAGCAAATTGAAGGACAGCTGACCAAAGCACCGATCATACTCGTCGACGATCTCATCAACACAGGATCAAGCTTTGGTAAGCAGATCGAACTTCTGGGCAAGGATGGCCATACAGTTCACTCAATCTTTACGCTAGTCCGTTTCCGCACCGACGATGCCTACGAAACAATCCTTAATCGAGGAGTACACATTGACTCAGTGTTTACTCTAGAAGACTTCTCTCTTCCCTACCCACTAAACCACACCCGAGCTCCCAAGCTCTCCTTTCAACAAAAAAATTATTTTCATAGTAAACGCCCAGATCTCGGTGCCGTTAGACAAAAATCGACACCAATCCCTTACGAACATACACTACTCTGGGCAACCGATAATGGTCATATCTGGAGCCTCGATCGAGATAGTCTAAAACCAAAGTGGCACAGAAAACTGGGAATATTTTCACCTCAACACGTATTCACTACCCCACTACTTTGGGAAGACACTTTGTTTTGTGGCACCCATAATGGCCTCTTTTACAAAATAAACGCTCGTACCGGCGCCATACAAAATCGGCGTTCTTTGGGACAGGTCTTGGACACTCCCGTGGCACTCCCCGACGCCCATATCCTATTACTAGCGATCAAAGAAAATCCAAACAGTGGCAAACTGGTGGCGCTTGATATGCGCACTTTGGATACCCTCTGGGAACACCCCACCAAAGGACCACTTACAAGCTCCCCAATACTCAGAACCAACGGTGAGTTTCTGGCTATCGATAGCCTAGGGTATTGGTATACCGGCACTGCCCAAGGGGTCAAACGATGCAAACCAGGTATCTTGGCTGCAACTTCTGGAAAGCCTGCTTATAGTATCGAAAGTGACCAAGTAACTTGGATTACAACCCAAGGTGATATTTACACTTCACCCGCAGCCAGCCCACGTCCCAAAAAGCTTTTAACAATTGATTTCGGTTGCTACAGCGCCCTCAGCACCTATGACCACCTCATACTGGTCCCATCGGTAGACCACACCCTCTATGCCCTGAGTCGTATCGACGGTTCCTTGGTGTGGAAATTCAAAACGGCGGGCAGAATATTCGCGTCACCGGTAGCAGACAACAACATCGTATACATAGGCTCAAACGACGCCCGCCTCTATGCAATTGCAGCTGACTCAGGTCAGTTGCTTGGGATGTTCCAAGCCCATGAGCGCATCACCGCGCCCATTATGATAGAGTCTCACGATTCAATCCTCGTCACCACCTACGCCAATGAGCTTTTACGGTTACAAATTAATCGTACGAGTAATGGTGCTGCCTTAGCCCAGTAAAACAGCATAAACCACCTGTTCAGTATCTGGCTCGATATTGAGTAACTGTTCGAGCGGAGCATCGTTAAAGCCGCATACTGGTCTGGTGTGCAGCCCAATCGCGGTGGCTACAAGGAGAATGTTTTGTGCCATATGCCCAGCCTCAAGCAAAGCAAGATTATAAGAAAAATTTCCATACTTAGCAGAGGAGGCATTCCAGATGCTCGTAAAAACAACCAGAGCCGAATAGTTTTCTCCGTTCTCCACATTGGTAAGCGAACATACGTTCGTTAGGTCTGCTGACCACAAACGTTCAAGTACGTGGTCAGTTGGACAATAATGGAACACTTCGTTGCCGCACGCAGCGTCAAGTGAAGTAATTACGTACGTTTCAATCGGATAACGTGCGCCACCCGAAGGATAATTTCGGTACTGGCCGCCCTTGCGACAACCGAGCGCCGCTCCCAAGAGCGTACTCATCTGCTCCAGAGAAATCACACCCAACTTCTTTGCCGGCTGCGCTGACTGCCTTTTTTGGATGGTCGGTATAAGTAAAGCGTCAGTCGTATATCCCGGCGGCAGAGCAATCTTTTCCATACGAGGATAGGTTTTGTGTTCCCCCATCACCCGCGTTTTTTGAGAAGACGCGGCGTCGATACTAGCACC
Source organism: Candidatus Nomurabacteria bacterium (assembly GCA_943359405.1). Taxonomy (GTDB): domain Bacteria; phylum Patescibacteriota; class Minisyncoccia; order Phycocordibacterales; family UBA918; genus OLB19. The sequence goes on along the minus strand of CALRHO010000017.1, from coordinate 10,582 downwards.
CTTCACCTGGCGCAAACACCAGCGTAAGTGCGTATGGAGATGATTAACAAAGTGTGACATACACGATACTTAACAAAATGGGTGAGGTCGGGTGGTAAATGGAACAGGCAGCGCAGAATAACCAAACTGAGTCGGGATACCGATACGGCGAGATGCCCCTCCGAGATGTGGTCGCACCTCATGCAGATGCATCGCTAGCAAGTCGGGAAGCACCATCATTTCAACTTTTAAGTCGGTCACATTTAGGCGTGATGATCCCATGGTCACCGCCACGCACTCATATGCATGCTGTTTCACCCACGCTATGAGGCGGCGGTAATGAAGTATTCTGTCCTCAGATTCCCAGGGCACACCATACGGTGGCGGGATCTTATTGCCAGCTACTAGAAAAGTGAGTGCCGAAGCGTTTTCAGGAACTCCCCAGTAGTACATCCGCTCCCGGTGTCCAATATCAGCAATTGGCGTGCTGGTATCCCAGTCATTTCCTTGTTCTCTGTATTTTCGGTACACATTTCTGGCTCGCAAGGCTTCAAGCAGTGCGTGTTCCGCAGCACGATTAAATGCTCCATGTGCTGATAAGCCTACCGTAAAGCGCGGACAGTGTGTCAGCATATCTTCGACCACCGCCATCACCACGTGAGTGGGCGCATCAGTAAGGAGTGGCACGAGCGAGACGCTCAGTTGGTATTTTTTACAATCCTTTAGGAGTTTGGCGAGTCCAGGGGCAGTTGCTAGATTGAGCTGGTCTAGGTCTACCCGAGGCAAGGAAAGCTGGTTAAGCCACAGTATCATAAAGGCATCCCGCTCAATCACTTCAAGCAGTCCGGAGAGACGAGCACCCTCGGTATCAGGCCAAGTTGCCAGCCCTGAGGTATTACGCTGCCGAATCAGTGGTTCACTATTCTTCTTGGGTGATGCCTTCGGCGAAATTACCTGTGCTGGAATATAGACTGCTTTTTCATGCAGGAGTGAGTATCCTTTTATCCATTGAAAAACTGACTGTTCAGTAATGGTAAGGAGTGGATCAGTGCAACGCTGCTCAGGTGAAAATGACGCAAAGCTTGCGGGAGAAACCACTAATCCGTGCTTACGTAATTCATTCTCTGTTCCAAATTTCGAATCCTTAAAGTAGTCTGTGGCCTCAAACCAAATTTGTCGTTCCAGGGCTTCCGAGAGCATTTTGGTTATTGCTGCTCCATCATCAAGCACATCGATGCCCCCGGCCATTTCTCCGGAGGGCACAAGGGTACCGACCCAGCCTTTTTTGGCAGGTTCGTCTGGGCGATTCGCCGCGCGCCGTACGCCACTGATAATCCCTGCTTTAATGAATTGATTGGCGAGAACGGTATGCCTGTGGAGTTTCGGCTCACCGAGCAAAAAACTCTGGGTAGGTTGTATAACGGTAACCCCGAGCCTACGTTCGAATACCTTGAGAATTTTCTGCAACCACACGTGTTTTTGTGCTTGTCCTTCATCGGGATAATCCAAATTTGTCTCGGTAAACGAGAAACCTTCATATAGCATACAAAGTGAATGCCATGTGATTATAGTACGCTTCGCCCGAGACTGCCATGCGCACCAATTTACTGAGATCGTACTTTTATGTACGCCGACGCTGTCTGTTCTTCCGAGAGTACCGAAAACACCATCGCCGATAGGGGCTGCCAGTATCTGAAATGCCAGTACCAAGGTCTCTAGGCCCACTATCGACTACTGGGTAAACGGATAAAAAATGGCCGTACCTTTAAAAAAGGTACGGCCACGATGTGCCTATGGTCAGACATCAGGCAGAGGTAGAGACGCGAGTATTGAGCTGACGACACACTCCTAGGTGTGCCAACCACTCCAGCACCCGTGCACCCGGATCCCACTGCCCTGGGGCGCGCCCAATCCGGTAGCTTCCTGGTTGGCCATGGTGACCACTGTGGTTAGACTCACCGACCGTAAGGACGGCAAGCACCTTGCCGAACACGCCAATCTGATTAGTCGCGCTGCTTTCGTGTTCACGCTCGCCCCAATAGTGACCAAGCGAATTGACAACCCAGGTGCAGTGGTACTGGACAACGAGTCGCAGACAGCCCCCAATCAGAAAGCCCCCGAGCGGATCGCCGACCAATAAACCGACCGCTGTTGGCACTCCAAAAGCCATCAGTAGGCTCAGTGGCCAGTAATAGGTCGACTGCCACCGACCGGGAGCAAACTGGTCTCGCCTGAAGGCAGCCTGGTAGCGTGGTGGCGGCATAGCCAGGCCACGATGCTTCATCAACCAGAGGCAGTGGGCGTGCCAGAACCCATCGCGTGGAGTATGCGGATCGGCTCCTGGTTTATCCGACTCAGCATGATGGTGAAGATGTTTTCCTGCCCACCAAATGATTGGCCCCTGCATCACGCCGGAAAACAGGCAGACCATCACGTAATGAAACCAAGCCGGCGCCTCGAATGAGCGGTGCGCATAGTACCGGTGCGCCTCAATCGTGATTGCGAGATGGCAGAGAAAGTAGTAGACCACTGCAAACGCAGCAATCCCCCACGTACTGATCCAGGCAGCATGGCTTATCAAGTAGCCAAGTCCCGTGAGCCCAAGTAGGTGGATCACCACAAAGTACGTAACCCACCCCCCATGGTAGCGATTGGACAACGTGGTGTCTGATGAAGTGCTCATACATTCCTCCTCTAATGAACAGTGTGGCCAGATTGGCCCTACCCAGTACAATACCAGAAAGCCGACACCTCTCTACAGCGGTGTCGGCTTTCTGGTTGAGCAAAATTTATTTAATAACACTTGCTACCGCCTTTGTAAGACCAGGCGTCATCACGTGTGGAATGATTTCGTCAGCAGTCGGTTTCTTCACGAGCGCGGCGAGCTTCTTGGCAGCTGCTAATTTCATATCATCGGTAATCTCACGAACACCGCGATCGAGCGCACCTCGGAAGATACCGGGAAACGCTAACGAATTGTTTACCTGGTTGGGAAAATCAGACCGTCCCGTTGCTACTACGACCGCCCCTGCCCGCTTGGCGTCCTCTGGCATAATCTCGGGGATAGGATTTGCAAGCGCAAATACAATTGCGTCCTTAGCCATACCGGCAATATGCGCTGGCGCAATCGTACCCGGGCCAGATACCCCAATGAGTACATCCGCCCCAGCAACAACCGTGAGCACATCGCCCTGTTTCTTGTCTGGGTTGGTGACCAGCGCCAGTTCCTTTTTATACCCAGAGAGATCGGGACGACCATGATAGATGGCACCCTTTGTATCAGTAACCACCAACTGTGCAATACCGGCCCGTTTGAGGAGGAGCGCCACCGCTCGACCGGCCGCGCCGGCGCCGACAATTACCACGCTCAGCGACTCGAGTGATTTTCGCACTACCTTGGCGGCATTAATAAGACCCGCTAAGACTACAATCGCTGTACCGTGCTGGTCGTCGTGCATAACGGGAATTGCCAACTCTTTTTTTAGGCGCTCCTCAATCGCAAAGCACTGTGGCGCCGCAATATCTTCAAGATTTATACCACCAAAGGTCGGCGCAATTGCTCGTACCGCCGCCACAATACCGTCCACATCATGTACATCGAGTACCAGCGGGAAGGCATCGACATTGGCCATTTCCTTGAAGATAGCACATTTACCTTCCATTACCGGTAGTGCTGGTACCGGACCAAGGTTACCAAGGCCAAGCACCGCCGAACCATCACTGATCACCGCCACCGTATTGTGCTTTATCGTGTAGTCCCGTGCCTCGCCCGGCTTCCTTGCCAAGTGCGACGACACTGCCCCGACACCCGGAGTGTACATAGTGCTCCATTCATCGCGAGTCGTGAGTCGTCCCTTGCTTACCACCTCGATTTTTCCTTTGAATTTTTTATGGAGCGTGAGCGCAAGAGCCGCATAATCTTTTTTCTTGGCGGGTGCTGATTTTTTTACCACTGGTGCCACGGGCGACTTTTTTGGTTTACTCACTACTTTTGGTGAAACGGTTTTGTTTACCTTTTGAGACTTTTTCGGTGTTGGCATACTCGCACGGAAATGAATGATTAAAAATGTCTGGCTAGTATACACCGTGGCCGCAATACTGGTCACCTAAAGACAAGAACGCTCTGACGGGGGTCAGAGCGAAACTTAAAATGAATTGACAGGGAACGTATTTGCCCTGACCCGGCACTGGTCGCATAATCATGACACCATTGCCGGGTCATCACCCTAGTCAACGAGAGCGCTTGGTCGAGACGCTCAGGCTTGCATGCACTTCACAATAGGAGACTCTTGCAACGGGGAGATTACATGTTGTATACGGTGGCTTATCACCACTAAGCCAACAGCACGTCCTTTGTCTTGGTGCTTGAGCGTAGCTCGGACACCCGACAACCCTACGTAGAGGGGGTGGTTCTCCTTCCGCCTGTAGCCTGTTTTTTTGCATATCGATGGGCTCTGGTGGCAAGTGGTGTGCCTGCGACCTCTTCCGTGCGTTTACCGGCGGCCGTCGCGGACGCACTGCCGTATTTTTACCAGGGACTTGGCTGCGCGGCGGTGTAGTGCGAGGCATAGTCGGTTGACGGATTGGGCTCGGCCGGGTTGTGAGATTGAGACGATGCGCCTTCCCCACTACTGCATTTTTTGATATCCCCATCCGACGACCAATCTCAGCAGTCGACAGCCCTTCACCCCAATAAGCCCGTAATTTCTCAATCGCTTCCGATGTCCAGTCCATGTCTTCCTCCTTTGTGAACTCGAGAACAAATTCGTATTCCACCATAGACGAACTTAGGGCATCTGACAAGCGGTCGCCGCCAATGTTCGCTATACTAGGGTTAACCCATGTCTCCACACGAACTGCTCACCGCCCATTTCCGCATTGATGCCAGTCACCTCAAGGCGCTCAAGAAGCTGGGCATTCTGTCGGTAGGCGACCTCCTCTCCCACCTCCCTGCCCGCTATGAAGACATCTCCGATGTGCAGTCAGTGGGTGGCCTTGAGAAAGGCCAAGATACGGTGGTATACGGTCAACTCTCGGGCCTTAAGACCCGCAAGGCCTGGAAGAGCAAGATACCCATCGCTGAGGGCTATATCGAGGACGGCTCAGCCAAAATGAAAGTGATGTGGTTTAACCAACCATATCTCGCCAAGATGTACCGCGACGGGATGTACGTAAAACTGGCCGGCAAGGTGGCGGGCGGGGCGGGTAAGCTGTATCTCTCAAACCCTGAAGTAGAGCCGCTGGATGCCCTCCCGATCGACCGTCACGACTCCATCTTTAAAGGTACCGAACGTACTGACGACACGCTCTACCCCGTCTACCGCGAGACCAAGGGGGTGACCAGTAAATGGTTTTATCACACGGTGCTCAAGTGCTTTGAGAAAGGCGTTCTCGACCGCCTTACTGACCCCATACCAGCTGCCCTGCTCAAAAAGTACAACCTCCCCGAACTACGCACCGCGCTCGTCTGGATTCACTCACCCAAGAAGGCCGAGCATGCACAGAGTGCCCGCAAGCGCTTTGCCTTTGAAGAGGTGTTTTACATCCAAGTCCAGAAGGCACAAGAGCGCGCGGCCGTGAGCGCTGCCACCACCTACACCATCAAGGCTACCGCTGACAAAACAGCCGCCTTTACCAACCACTTCCCCTTTCCGCTCACGGCCGCACAGGCGCGTGCGATTGTATCTATTCATACTGACTTTGCTGGTAACCACGCCATGAGCCGACTCCTTGAGGGTGATGTAGGAAGTGGCAAGACTGCCGTCGCTGCCACTACGGCATACACCGTCGCCACTGCACGCCCGCCCGAAGGTCTCGATAAAAAACTCCAATTCGGGAATCTCCAAGTCGCGTACATGGCCCCTACCGAAATTCTTGCCAAACAACACTTCGAGAGTTTTATTCAGTACTTCAAACACCTTCCCATCGCCATCGGCCTCATTACCGGCAGCGGTTGTATGAAATTTCCATCAAAGTCTGATCCTGAAAAACCAACTGCCATCTCGAAAGCTCAGCTACTCAAGTGGGTGAAGAACGGTGAGATTCCGATTCTCATTGGCACACATGCGCTCATCTATAAAAGCGTTGAATTCAAGCACCTTGCCTACGTCATCATCGACGAGCAACATCGCTTTGGCACCGATCAGCGCAAAAAACTCGCTAAGAAAGACGCCCGTCTTCCTCATCTCCTCTCTATGACGGCCACCCCGATTCCCCGCACCCTCGCACTGACTATCTACGGTGACCTTGACATCACCCTCCTTGATGAAATGCCCAAAGGCCGCAAACCAGTTATTACGACGATTATCGGACCAGGCGAAGAACAAAAAATGTACGACCACGTACAGAGTGAACTCCACCGTGGTCGGCAAGCCTATGTTATCTGTCCCCGTATCGACGAGCCTGACCCGGACAAGGACTTGGCGGTACAGAGCAAGAGCGTCATTGCTGAAGCCGCACGTCTGAAAAAAGAAGTCTTTAAAAAATGGCGCATTGCTGCCCTGCACGGCAAGATGACGCCTAAGGAAAAAGATGCCATCATGGCCGACTTTGCCGCACACCGCGTTGACATCCTCGTTGCCACCTCGGTGGTAGAAGTGGGGGTAAGTGTCGCCAATGCGACCAATATTATTATCGAAGGCGCCGAACGCTTTGGCCTCTCACAACTCCACCAGCTGCGTGGCCGGGTTGTGCGCGGCACCCACCAACCGTACTGCTTTGCGGTCACGGCGAGTAAGAGCGATAAGACCAAGGAGCGGTTGCGGGCACTTGCTACCGCCAAAAATGGATTTGAATTAGCCGAGCACGACCTCACGTTCCGCGGTGCTGGCGAACTCTACGGAGGGAAGCAATCGGGACTCTCCGACCTCGGCATGGAAGCGATTAAAAACCTACGCTTAGTTGAAGCTGCTCGTACCGAAGCGCGTCACTTGGTCGCTTCCCATCCCGACCTTGCCCGTGCCTTCCCGCTCATTGCTGAGCATGTCGCCCGCCTCGGGGAAGTGCTGCATATGGAATAACGGACCTCACGCTTAACATTCACGGTCTCACGGTCTGGCTGGCGCATTACTCCATCGTAACCACCATCACTATATGAAGGATGATTTTTACCAGATGGAGTATACAAAACGGCGCATTAGAAATCACTCTTGATTGGGTCGTCGGTGGGTTTGTAGCACCAAGTCAAATGCGCTATAGTTTTGCCTGTCCACCCATGGCCAAGCTGACCAAAGTAGCACCAAGCTGCAGACCGGGGAAGTGATTAGTTGTGGGCGTGTAGCTCAGTTGGTTAGAGCGCAGAGCTTATACCTCTGTGGTCCCTGGTTCGAGTCCAGGCACGCCCACAATTGCACATTTCCACGTCAGAAGCGTAATAAAAACGCTGTGATGAATGGTTTTGTAGTCGATGCGGGCACAGCACTACGTAATCAGTACAACCACCGTGCACGTACGGCACTTCCACAGATTGGTACGATAGGGAGCGCACTACGGCAAGTACAGCCACCGCTAGGCACACTGTGGGGTTGTGTATTTCTGGTATGGCTAGCTTGTGTATGTACCTCGTTACGAAAGTGGGTTGGCAATGGTAGAATAAAAACACGCCACCGAGACGATAAAACGGCAACCCAACCATGAACCAATACCTCAACGACCCAAGAATACCGACAAACGGTACCCCAGGCATGACGAGCGGTCGTGCACAGTTTCAAGGTATCGGGCGCACTCCCCACGCCTCAGCTCCTCGCATGCAATCCGCAATCGAGTGGGTCATAGAACACTCTAGTGGGTATATCAAAACCGAGAAACAAGCGCTCTTTGTGATTGTAGGATTCGTGGCGTTGGTGATTGTTATCTTTTTATTCTTGTTTTCTGATGGTAGTGGTGGACGGCTTACTCCCGAAGAAGAACGCTTCCGTAACGTTCCAACCGAAACGATATAGTAGCTGAACATAGTACCCACAATATCTGCTTCCTATGCTGCATCACGTACATACATCAAAACGAGGTAGCGGCGCTGGCGGCTTTTCACTCATTGAGCTGCTCGTTGTTATCACCATCATTGGTATTCTTTCTAGTGTTGGGTTGGCCAGTTTGAATAATGCGCGTGACAATGCCCGAGTATCAAAAGCACGATCGGATGTACGAGCACTCCATCAGGCGCTCGTGAGATATAACATCGATACAGAATCGTGGCCGTCAGGATGCAATAACATGGCTTCGTCGACGGAGTGGAACAATGGTTGGGCTAACAACTATCTGCCAAGAATCGATAATGATCCATGGGGAACACCATATTTTTTTGATGGCTGTCCGGATGTCGAGTGCAGCGTCGGTGAAAGCGCTATTTGTTCGGCAGGACCCAACGGAGCTTTTGGGTCATGGAATCGATCAGACATGCAAGTACAAGGTGACGATATCTGTATTTATATGGACCCGGAGTGCTGATTCTTTGGCAACCACGCGACTTACCAGCAGCCGTCAGCAGGGTGCATAGAAGATCAGTTGAAGTGCGGAACGTGGCATTAGATTGCTCCTACGACGTTGTGTGCCGACGCTTGCCTCGTGACTCACGCTGACCATTTGTTAATCAGTCACCAGGGCTCCACGCGACATTTTTTCGTGTGCATAAGCGCAGTGCAATAAATGCTATACTAATGATGTACATGAAGCGTTTTTTTTCTCATCGTTCTTTGTATACCTATGGTGCGATTGCACTGATTGCTACTACCCTTACACTGATCTTTGGCGTCTTTACCCACAATGATGCACCACGCATTATTACCATCGTTGAAACGGGTACGGTTCGGCAGGTCGTATCGGTTACCGGTGCCATTCGAGCAGAAAATACTGCTGAACTCGGCTTCCCTGTTTCGGGTATCGTAGAGACTGTACACGTGTGCAAGGGTGAAGTTGTGGCTACCGGCACTCCACTGGTCTCACTCAATAGGGCAGCCCTGAAAGCTGACGTTGCGGAGGCTCAAGGCGCACTAGCGAGTGCCCAAGCAGACCTGGCCGAACTCAGTGCCGGTGTCCGCAATGAGGCGCGAACGTCAAGTGAGGCAACAGTAGCGCTCAAGACCGAAATGCTTACGCGAACCAAAACCGATGAGGCGCGCAAGGTGGAAAATGCTCGCCGCGCCTTACTCTCAGAGAACCTCACGGCCATTACCGCCAACACGGGCGAAGACGCTCCTGCCCCGACAATAAGCGGTACGTACACCTGTAGCCGTGAAGGTACCTACACCCTCACCATCTTTAGCTCACGAGCACCCTCTGGCTACTCGATGCGCATTAATGGCTTAGAAGTTGGCACGTTTGCAGCTGCTACTGAGCAATCTGCCCCTTTTGGTACTTGTGGTCTGCGCGCGCAACTAAGCCCCGCTACCAACTATCATAACTCGGTCTGGACAGTCACCGTTCCAAATCCAATTAGCCCTACCTACGTCGCTAACAAAAACGCGTATGATCAAGCCGTCACGAACGCTCAAAGTGCCATCGCACTAGCCGAACGTGAGCTGGCTCTGGCCAAGGCCGAGGCTGCACTGACCACTGCCCCGAGCCGGAGCGAATCACTCGCGCGAGCCCAAGCAGCAGTCGCCAGTGCCGCTGCTCGCCTGACGCGGGCTGAAGCAACTGCTGCTGACGCAGTCCTCACCGCACCCTTTGCAGGCACGGTGGTACGGATTGAGGCGGTTGCCGGCGAGACCATTGGAACTACTCCAGTGATTACCCTACTCTCCGCCGACCGCTACGAACTGATTGCACGAATTCCCGAGATTGATGTCGGCAAACTACAGATAAACCAGCGCGCTGAAGTGGTGTTTGACACAGCGGTAACAGAAACCCTTACCGCCACCGTAGATTTTATTTCTCCGGGGGCGACGGTCATAGACGGTGTCGCATACTATGAAGCCCGTCTTGCCCTGACCGCGATTCCACCCTGGATTCGTAGTGGCCTCAACGCTGACGTTGACATCATCGTTGCCGAGACCGAGAGTCTGCGCCTCCCCCGTCGCTTCGTAACCAAGACTAACGACACCTATTCCGTCCTGGTCGCGAGCGGTGATACCACCGCCACGACTACCGTCGAGGTCGATCTGATAGGTAATGATGGTTTCATATCGCTACGCGGCCTCCCTGCCGGCACGACCGTGGTAGCCCCGTAACCATTCCCCGTATGCGCTCGCTCCAGATTGGACTACTGCTCGGCCTGCGGCAAATCCAGCGAGCTAATCTCTGGACCACTGGCCTCATCATCTTTGTGATGATGCTCACATTCCTTAATTTGATTGCCGTGTCAGGCATTTTGGTTGGACTCGTTGCCGGAGCCGAGACTGCAGTACGAGAAAAATCACTAGGTGACATCATCCTTTCACCGCGCGATGACGAAGACCATATCCTTGAAACTGAAGCAGTTGAACGACAATTAGCTGCCTTCCCCGAGATTACAGCGTACTCAGTCCGCTATCAGGCCGGCGGCGAACTCGAGGCAAACTACATGGAGCGTCGCGATCTGCGCGGCGAACGTGATGTGGCAAGGGTGAACGTCACCGGTATCGACATCAATCGGGAGCTGGCGATGACCAACATCGATAAAGAGATT
>CALRHO010000016.1 GCA_943359405.1 Candidatus Nomurabacteria bacterium | reverse complement strand
TATTGATAAAACTACTGGTAAGAAGTTCGGGAAGAGTGAAGGCAATGCTGTGTGGCTGGACGCTGAGAAGACGAGCCCATACGCGTTCTACCAATTCTGGTTCAATGTGGCCGATGAGAACGTGATTGATTATCTGAAGTTGTTCACCATCCTGCCCCTAGAAGAAATTATGGAACTCGAGCGTGGTCTTGAGGTTGATCCTGGTGCGCGAGAGGCGCAACGACGTTTGGCGGAGGAAGTGACAGCCTTTGTGCACGGGGAGACAGCGGGCACACAAGCACAGCGTGTATCGGCAACACTTTTTGGTGAGGTGGCGATTGCTGAGTTATCGGGAGAAGAGCGAGCACTCCTTCTGGCCAACGCACCGGTAGTGACTGTTGTAGATGGCAGTAGCCTTGTTGATGCCTTGGTGGCAGCAGGACTGGCACAGAGTAAGCGCGAAGCCCGCACTTTTATCGAGAGTGGAGCGATTACGTGTACGGGGCAGCGGGTAGATGCGGTTGATCGGGTTTTGAATCGAGCTATTGACGGCGATCTTGTTCATGTTCGTCGCGGTAAAAAGCAGGTAGCACTGCTGGCACTCTCGTAATTGGCGCAGGCAAACCAAAACTGGTTCCCAGGAACCAGTTTTGGTTTTGGGCTGGTGTTAAATTACTCGCCTTGTTTGCGCAGTAAACAAACTAACTAAAAGAGTCTGCGGTGGCAGGCCCTTTAGCACGCAAGCTAGAGCAGGTATCATTACCCGGTCCCTAAGGGGGCAATCTTTCTAGTTTGTTCAACCTTCCTCGTAGGCTTTACCTCAAGGAACGGTGAACATGTACCATGTCATGGCGGAGTCGTTTCTTTGGCTCGCTAAAACACCCTGACTCCTAAACAAAAACCCTTCGGCCATACCGAGGGTTTTTGTTTGGGATGTTTTTACATCTCGTCGACATCGTCGAAGGTGTCGAAATCGACATCTTCAGCATCTTCCTCAAGCGGAGCGTCTTCATCAGTCTTTTCGCTATCCGCCTCTTCCTCAGGTTCCTTTGCCTCCTCCTCGACAATGTGACCAAATCCTTCCATGTCCTCTTCGCCAGTCTCTTCTTCGTCGGCACCTACCTCATCGAGGAGGTCATCCGCGAGTGTAGCCTCTTCATCATCTATTTCTCCCTCCAGCTCGTTTTCATCGTCGGTGCGAAATACCATACGGTCGCAAGGTGCGTGTTAAAAAGGTAATGATGTGACAGGTCGCGGGGCGCCTGGTCGAAGGGATTTTACCTACCTCTGGCCTCATGTGCAAGGCAGGTAATCCCGACAGCGATGGCGTCATACTCGTCGTCAAGGCCGTCGCTTGGAACACCGACAGCTAAGCGACGCACCATGGCAATGACGGCAGTCTTGTCGCTCTGGCCGTGGCCAGTCACGGCCACCTTTACCGCTTGGGGGCTATATTCATGAATGCTGCAACCAAAGCGTCTCCCGAGATAGAGAATGAGTCCTCGGGCCTGGGCAACATCAAGAGCAGTTTTTACATTTTTATTGAAAAATAACGTCTCAATTGCTACGTGTGTGGGTGCCTCACGTTCAAGCACAGCTTCAAGCTGGGTACCAAGGGCAGCCAGACGGTCGGGCAAGGGTGTGCCGCGCTCGCTGAGAAGGCAAGTAGAAAAAGAGACAGTGTCACGTCCATGTACGCGTTCGACGATGGCAGCGCCGAGTCGGTCAAAGCCTGGGTCTATACCAAGAACTTTCATAGTTAGTTGGTCTCGTGGTCACTTGAGTCGGCAGTAGTAAAGATTTCCTGGACATCGGCCTGCTCCTCCAGGACTTCGATAAGGTTACCGAGTGCTTCACCATCTTCGTCACTCAGGCCCATTGGCATAGTGGGTGTATAGGTGCCAGTACCAGATTTAACAAACGCCCAAACCGCTGACCCCGGTGCCCCGAGCGGATAGCCGGCTTTACTCAAGATATGCTTCACTTCCTGACTGGTTCGATTGTTGTTATCGGTGACAGCGGTAATGAGCATGGCTACACCACCCGGACCAAAGGTTTCAAAGAGTACTTCGGTCATGGCCGCCCCATCGGTGCCCCGACCCTTAGCAATCGCGCGCTCAATATTTTCTTTGGGCATTGAGTCGGCCTTGGCGCGCTCAATGGCGGCAGCCAGACCGGCTGATGCGACGTTACCGCTAGCCTTCCGTGACTCCATGGCAATAACGGCAGCGTGTTTGGTAAACAGACGACCTTTGGCGGCGTCACTTGCTGCTTTCTTGTGTTTAATCTTTGACCACTTATTGTGTCCGGACATACGAGAAAACCCACCTTAAGTGTTGCTGTGTTCAAAACGTGCTAGGTGATCATTGGCCGCGGCAGTAGTAACCCGGCCGCGCGGGGTGCGCTCGATAAGGCCTTGTCGGATGAGGTACGGCTCAATCACGTCTTCGATGGTCGACTGCTCTTCACCGGTTGCGGCGGCGATGGTGTTGAGTCCGACTGGCCCGCCGCCAAACTTATTGATAATAGCGTCGAGCACAGCGCGGTCAGGGGCACCAAGACCAAGGAGATCGACCTCGAGGAGGGTAAAGGTGCGGTCAACTATGTCAGGTGATAGTGCGCCACCTTCCAGTTGAGCAAGATCGCGGCAACGCTTAAGGAGATAGTTGGCAGTGCGGGGGGTGGCACGACAGCGTCTCGCAATATTACGCACTACCTCGTCGCTAACAGCCATGCCGAGGAGTCCGGACGAGCGGGTAAGAATCTTTCCAATTTCGTCGTCGGTATAGAACTCGAGTCGGAAGGTTCCACCCGAAAAGCGTGATCGTAGTGGCGCAGAGAGGAGCGAGATGCGAGTGGTGGCAGCTACGAGCGTAAAAGGTGGTAGGTCGAGTTGGACGGTACGAGCAGAGGGGCCTTTGCCAATAATGATGTCGAGTACCCCCGACTCCATGGCTGGATAGAGGACCTCCTCAATGGTTTTTGAGAGGCGGTGAATTTCATCAATAAAGAGCACATCACCCGGTGAGAGGTTTGTGAGAACAGCCGCCAAATCACCCACTCGTTCAATCGCTGGCCCAGATGTCGTACGCATATTAGTGCCGAGGGTCTTTGCGATGAGGTGGGCAAGGGTAGTTTTACCGAGGCCTGGCGGTCCATAGAGCAGTACGTGTTCCGCGGCGTGACCACGCTCCCGGGCGGCAGTCAGGAGGATGCGAAGATTCTCTTTAATTTTGCTTTGACCAACATATGCCTCCCAAGAATCTGGGCGTAACGTACGGTCGAGTGCCCCGCTGTCGTCTTTGGTAATGGTGCGGCCGGGGGAGTGAGGAGAGGTGTGGGAATCCATGGTGGAGAGGTGGGGCAAATACCCTCCTAGTATACCAAAAATAACCCCACAGTGAGTGACCTGCCGGCCCCAAACAGGCTTCTATTGACAAACAGCACCTAGTATGCTATTATCTATGAGTAACGTGTTCTCTCGGTAGCCCCCCCGACCACTGTCGGAGCCTTTGCAGGCGACCAAGTGTGATGCTCCTTACCACCAATTATAAGGTGGTAACACGGCATTGCTTTTCTTTCCAGCTGATAACTCTCTAAGCAACGCGAGTGCGTTGCGAGGTTTGTGTGGCGTTCACCTTGAGTGAGAGTGCGACACATTTCCTTAGCGCGGCATTCACTTTTCTATGCGGAAAGTTTGCTTAGAGAGTTATCGTCTGGAAAAGGTCGCTCCTGTTGCCGACTATAGCACAGCCTGTAGCATTGTCTTCTTGACCACTATGTATTTCTGTCACTGAAATACACCCCACAAAACTCCACACCAAAGATGTGGAGTTTTGTGTCTTGGTTAGACCGGATCACCCGCTTCGCGCGGAAGTTCAACGACACGCTCGAGTTCAGCAAGAGAGGTTTCGCCGTGGAGCACTTTCAGCATGCCGTCCTGTACCATCGAAGGGATACCTTGTTGCTTGGCGGCTTCGAGAATTACGTGCTCACGAGGATCTCGCAATACGGCCTCTTCTACCGCATCAGTCATCAAGATAGCCTCAAAGATACCAACGCGACTCTTATAACCCGTGGTACCACAGGTGGCACAGCCAGGACCGGCCTCAAAGATGGTGAAGGGACGGTTGATTGCTGGAGGTTGAGGGTGATCGGTCATCACTCGATCAATAATCACTGTTTCGTTAGCGGTCGCTTGACGGGCGCGTTTGCAGTCGGGACAGAGGAGGCGGACCAAGCGCTGGCCAAGTATGATATTGATAGCACTCTTGAAGGTGAGTGGGTTGGCGCCCAGATTAATAAGGCGTGGAAAGCCACCAACGGCGTTGTTGGTGTGTAGGGTGGTGAAGACCAGGTGGCCGGTGTTGGCGGCTTGGAGTGCTGTCTCGGCTACCTCCTTATCCCGAATCTCTCCCACCATAATAACATCGGGGTCCTGTCGCAGTACTGAGCGGAGGCCTGAAGAAAATGTGTAGTCAGGACTGGTTTGAGTTTGGACGATACCTTCGAGTTTGTACTCAACCGGGTTTTCGATGGTGATAATTTTGGTGTCGGGCTGGTGCACTTGCTGGAGAAAGGCGTAGAGGGCAGTAGTCTTTCCTGAACCGGTAGGACCAGTAGTAATAATCATGCCTGTTTTCTTCTTCAGCTCTACTTCCATGACACGGCGCATAATGTCGGAGAGTCGGAGTTTGTCCATCGAAAAACTAGCTACCCCGGGATCGAGTAGACGCATGACGATAGATTCACCAAGGGCGGCGGGAATAACTGATACTCGGATCTCAATTTCACGTTCGCCCAGGGAGAAGGTAAAGCGACCGTCCTGGGCTTCCTGCTTTTTGTTAAGTGTCATGCCCGCAAGGAGTTTAAGGCGAGACATGAGGCGCCCGTAGATATAGTTATCAATATCAACAATGTCATGCAGTACACCATCGAGACGATAACGAAGGCGAACGCCCGTCTCTTCCGGTTCGACGTGGATATCTGAAGCATCAAGCGCAAGCGCGCCCGCAAAGACCAGCTCAAGAGTCTCAGTCACGCGACGGGCGTTTGAACTCGTGCCGATTGTGGTCATGGTAGCGCGAACGTCAGCTAGAGAACGAATATTGGTAGCCAAGCGTGAAATATCCTCTTCGTCAAAATCGAACACCCCTTTCTTCTTGGCGGTCGTGGTTGTAAGGTCAGCGTAGCGAGCGTACGCGTGATTGAGGCTTGCACTCGAACACATAAAAAGCTGAGGGGTAAGCCCACGCTGTACAAGGGCTTCAATACGCGGTGCGACGGCGGGGTCGTGGGGGCTTTTGACTGCTATTTTTATTGTGTTAACTGAGCGATCAAAGGCAACGAGGTTAGCGGCACGGGCCTGCGCTTCGGGTATTTCAGAAAGGGCGCTGGGGTTTATGGTATAGCCACGAAGATTGATGTACTCGTAACCGTAGCGAGCGGCTAGAGTTTCAATAAGCCGCTCCTCCTCGGCAGCATGGAGGTCTTTAAGGCGATTGTTGGCGAGTTGATCATTAAATTGCGGCATAGGCTCAAGTGCTACAAAAAATTGTAGCATGCCGGGCCGGGTCATGTTACAAAGCCAATTTTTATAGTAATGTGAAACTAAGTTGATGGCTGCTTAATATAGTTTTCACAAAGCCGGTCACAATCTTTTTTTGTTTGTAACCGTAGTGCCCTTGGTTGGTCCAGTTCTATACAAGGGGTTCGTCTGGGTCTATTTTATCCCTTGGCCAATATCCATCTGCCCATGATGCTGCCTGGATATAGATAAGCCGCTTCACCCAGTCTAATATTGACTGGACAGAAGCGGCGGCTCGTTCTACTTTTATACCAATCGCGATTATATTTTTTATGAACACTATTACTTCGCTCTCAGAACTTGAAAGTTTGGCGGGGGAAATCCTCAAAACACTGCCCGCCGCTTCTGCGAGGGCTACAGTTCTTGGTCTTTCCGGTGACTTAGGGGCAGGGAAGACGACATTTGTCCAAGCGCTCGCGCGCCACCTCGGTGTAACAGAAACAGTTACGAGTCCAACGTATCTCATACTGCGCGGGTACGAGACAGGTAGTGAACAATTCCGACACCTCGTACATATGGATGCCTATCGCATTGAGTCACTCTCTGAACTTGCCCCGCTGCGCTTTGGGGAAGTGTTAGTCCAGCCACAGACCCTTGTCGTTATTGAGTGGGTAGAGCGGGTGGTGGCGGCGTTGCCAATGACGGTGCCAACCCTAACTTTTACACTCAATCCCGATGATAGTCGCACCATTACTCGGTCGTGGTAGCAAGGGGCTCCCGCCCGCACAAACGTGCTGCGGGGCGGTATACTAGCCACATAGTATTTGACGCCTATGTCTCGAGCCACCAAAGTCGCTGCAGCTGCTGAAACGCTCGTCCTTCTCGACGCTCATGCGATTTTGCACCGGGCCTTTCATGCGCTACCCGATTTTACCTCCCCGGGTGGCGATCCTACCGGCGCACTCTATGGCGTGGTGACGATGACGCTACGTATTATCGAAGAGTTTAATCCCGACTATATTGCGGCCTGCTACGATCTGCCAGAACCAACCCACCGTCACACTGCTTTTGATGGCTATAAAGGTAAGCGCCAAAAAACCGACGACACGCTGGTTGCTCAGATTGAGCGCTCCCGGGCACTGTTTGCCGCGTTTGGTATTCCTATCTACGAGCATCCGGGTTTTGAGGCCGATGACGTGCTCGGCACGATTGCACATCTCACTAAAAGTGATAAGCACCTGCGGGTGGTGATTGCCTCCGGTGACATGGACACGCTCCAGTGTGTCGAGGGAGAGCGGGTAGTGGTCTATACGCTTAAGAAAGGGATTAAAGATACGATTTTGTACAATGAAACAGCGGTACATGAACGTTTTGGATTCTCACCAGCTCTGGTCCCTGACTACAAAGGGCTGCGCGGCGATACGAGTGACAATATCCCGGGGATTGTTGGCATTGGCGAAAAGACGGCGACCGAACTCCTGACCACGTTTGGTGACCTCGATACCCTCTATAAAAAACTCAAGGAAGGTGAGGGGCCTTTTCTGGCTGCTGGTATCAAGCCGCGTGTTATTGAACTTCTCAAAAATGGCGAAGAGGAGGCACGCTTTTCTAAAATGCTTGCCACGATTCGTACCGACGCGCCGGTACCGTTTGATCTTGGGAGTACGGCTTGGCGCACCCATGCTGACCCGGCAGCCATCCTCGCACTGTTTACCGAATTAGGCTTTCGCTCCCTCACTGGACGGGTCAAGACGCTGTTTGCAGTGACCGAAGCCGAGCAGCAGGCAGCGGTGTTGCCGCCAGCTGATTTTGCGCTTGTGCGACGGGGAGCGCTCCTGCTGTGGCTGCTTGAGAGCGAGCGTACCAACGCGACATACGAAGATCTTATTGACTACGGGCAGGCATTTTTTGATACTGCCGACCTGCCAAAAATCGTAGCAACCCTCGAGACTAAACTCAAAGCAGCCAGACTTTGGCATTTGTTTACCGACATCGAAGAGCCACTGATGGCCGTGCTCGACCATATGCACGAAAACGGTATCTTGCTTGACGTACCGTATCTGAGATCGCTCGCCAAGATCATGCATGCGGAGCTGACTGAACTCGAAACAGCCATTTACGCTGATGCGGGGACGGCATTTAACCTTAACTCACCCAAGCAACTGGGCGACGTTATCTTTGACCGCCTCGGCCTTGTACCAAAAAACCAAAAGAAAACTGCTGGTGGCCAGCGTTCGACCAAGGAGTCGGAGCTCGAGAAGCTCCGCGGCGAGCACCCTATCATCGAACGAATACTGCGGTATCGTGAGCTCCAAAAACTCGTTTCCACATATGTCGATAACCTACCAACGTTTGTAGCGGAGGATGGTCGGCTTCATACGACCTTCATTCAGACCGGTGCGGCAACCGGTCGCATGGCGACACAAAACCCCGGACTCCAGAATATTCCCATTCGCACTGCTGAGAGTCGTGCCATTCGCCAAGCCTTCATAGCCGCACCCGGCTACCAGATTGTCTCCATCGACTATTCGCAGATTGAGTTACGGATTGCTGCCATTCTTGCGCACGATACAAAACTGATTGATATCTTTCGGCGTGGGGAGGACGTACATACTGGAGTAGCGGTGCGCGTGTTTGGTGTGGACGCCAACGCCGTAACGAGCGAGATGCGCCGTAAAGCCAAGGTGATTAATTTTGGTATTCTCTATGGTATGGGAGTGGTGGCGCTTCGGCAGAATCTTGGTGAAGGTACGAGTCGCGAAGAAGCCCAGGCCTTTCTCAATGCATACTTCCACACTTTCACACGCCTTGCTGAATATCTTGAAGAGACCAAGGCGTACGCGCGCACACATGGTTATACCGAAACCCTCTTTGGCCGGAGGCGACAGTTTCCTGGTATTACCTCGAGCCAGCCGTTTATTCGAGCTAGTGCCGAGCGGATGGCTATCAACGCGCCGGTACAAGGAACAGCTGCTGACCTCATGCGGATAGCGATGAATGAAGTGTATGCCTATCTCGTGATGGCAGGTAAGACCGAGAAGGTTCGGATGCTGCTACAGGTCCACGACGAACTAGTTTTTGAGGTAGCGGAAGATGCCCTCGCTGATGTGCTTCCAAGAGTGGCAGCGATAATGGAGGGTGTAATGCATGAGCGAGAGACGTACGGGGTGCCGCTGAAGGTTGATGTGGCAGTGGGACCAAATTGGAATGAGTTGAGTGATTACGAACTTCCCCGATAGAATAGCCACACCATGCTTCACGTCTTTTGTGGGAACGATACGGTGACGGTGCGCCAGAGCGCGCTCGCGGCACTGGCTGCGTACGAGGCTGAGGGGGTAGTGCCCACTCGGATAGAGAGTGAGACATATGAAGCCGGTGCGCTCACGCACGAGCTGGGCGGGGCTTCTCTCTTTGGCGGCTTGTCGGTATGCATACTGGATACTCCGTCAGCCAATGAAGAATTTTTAATAGCTGTAACCGACGCTTTGCCTGAACTCGCAGCTGCATCAACTGTTTTTATCCTCATCGAGACGGCTCCTCCGGCGGCCTACCGCAGGGCACTTGAAAAGTACGCCAAGTTATTCACCGAGTACAAGGCACAGGCTAAAGAGAAAGGTGACCCGTTTGCCTTGGGGAATGCCTTTATGGCGCGGGATAAAAAGACGCTTTGGATTGTACTGACCAAAGAGCTAGCTGCGGGCACAGCTGCGGAGGCACTCGCGGGGTCGCTGTGGTTTCAACTCAAGTCCCTGCGTCTAGCGGCCCTTACCAAGAGCGCCGAGGAAGCGGGAATGAAAGATTTTCCGTACAAGAAGGCCAAGGCAGCGCTCCAGAAGTACAGCCTCCCCGAAGTCGAGCGACTGTCAGCCTCACTCCTTGCGGTGTACCACGAGGGCCATGGAGAAAAGGGGGATATGGCGGTGGGGCTCGAAAAGTGGGTACTTACTGTTTAGTTACCAAACACAGCCTCTACATTGTTTCCCTCAGGATCAAAGACAAATGCAGCATAGTAGTTCTCGTGGTACTTCGGCCGAGCTCCGGGTGCGCCGTTATTCCTTCCACCAGCATGCAACGCGGCGGCGTAGAATGCATCTACTGCCTCGCGAGTGTCTGCCTGAAGGGCGAGATGAACAGGGCCTGATACCGGTTTGTCGGCGGTAAACCACATATCTATTTTTCCGTCTCTACCAAAACCTACCACGCGAACACCGTCAAACTCTTGGTCAAAGTCGAGTTTGTAGCCGAGTGGGGCTAAGGTAGCTGTGTAGAAAGCTACTGTCTTTACTAGGTCGGAAACGCGGATGGTGATGTGGTCAATCATGGTGAAAGTATAGCAGTTTCTAATTCGTCACTCGGGATGAGTTATTTTAGCATGGTTAGTCGTGTCTACACGAGTTACTGCGTACTTTGTTTTGTTACACTCACAAAATACTAAGTGCTCGCGACCGGTAGGGATCGTCCCACAGGTACAAATTCGCTACGCTCATAAGTACTGCTGGACGCGGCTCGCGGCAAACAGCGCTCGGAAGGCGCTGTTTGCAACGCTCCGCCGTTCGCTCCCTACACGCACCTGCCGCAGGGCAGGTGCTCGGGCGGACACATACAAAAACTCCCTGTATAAGTTGTGCTTGTCGTCACGAGTCACTAACTATAAGTATTTGCTGCGCTCCAATTCTAGTAAGTGCTCGCGACCCCGGCTCGCGACGTATCGCCCTAGGAAGGGGCGATGCGCAACGCTGCGCCCAGGACAGACGCCGCACCTGCCACTAGGCAGGTGCTAAGAAAACCACTTCGCCAAATTTGGCGAAGTGGTTTTCTTACATCTGTCCGCCCGGTAGGGATCGAACCTACGACCGTCTCCTTAAAAGGGAGCTGCTCTACCGACTGAGCTACGGGCGGGAATACGGTATTAGACTCGATACTTCGAGTGCAGTGACTATACCGCTTTTAGGTGGGCAAATCAAACACAAAGGCACCAGCAATGCCGATGAGAAGTGACAGGCCACAGCCAAGAAGGAGTACGTAGGTCAGACGGTCGGGAATGCTTGGATGCGGGAAACGTTCATGCCAGATGAGCATCGTGAGTGCCAGAATAATGAGGAGCAGGGCACCAAGTTGGCTGGGAAAGCCGAGGAGAAGTAAGGCACCAGCGACAAATTCAATGGCAATCATCACAACAATCACCGTACGGGGAATCGGGAGGAGTGGCACTCGCACGGTGACCACGAGCTCTCGAAACGCCCGCACGTGCCGCGAGCCAAGGGTGATGAGTACCAGCCCGACAATAATCCGAAACAGCGAGTACGAAATAAGGATTAGCCATTGAATGGGGTAGAGGTCGAGCATAGTCGAGGAGTTGACTTTCTGGTAGTCTAGCACGCATATGGGAGATCGACAGGTTATCCTCGATAGTGTACGTAGCAGCCACAATGTGGGGGCAATCTTTCGTACGGTCGATGCCGTGGGGGTAACAAAGCTGTATCTGGCTGGCTACACGCCGACGCCGGTTGATCGCTTTGGTCGTCCGAATGAAAAACTCCGCAAGACTGCTCTTGGAGCTACCGCAACGGTACGATGGGAGGCTACCAATGATGTCGTCGGACTCGTCACGTCCTTACGCGAGAAGGGTGTATTTGTGGTGGCGGTAGAGCAGCACGCGCGAGCACAGTCACTGTTTACGGCACAACTACCAACGGACCGTCCGGTAGCCTACGTATTTGGTAACGAGATAGACGGGGTCACTGAAACAGTTTTGACGCTTGCTGATATGGTAGTCAATCTGCCAATGCTGGGTATGAAGGAATCACTCAACGTCGCAGTTACGGCTGGCATTGTGCTGTACCATGACCGCTTTGGTCAGGCGAAGTAGGGGTGCTGAAGAGAGTCAAAAAAAGCCCTGGCGCGTGTACGTGCCGGGGCTAGCGCTTTTTATAAACTGCTGATTAGAGGTGGGCGAGTTCCTGTTGTACCACAGTGGCATCGCTCCAGGGTTCCTTGGTATTGTGGGGACCCATGATGTACGGGTCGGTACCTTTACCGCTGACAAGTACGTGACCACCATCGGGGCAGCAAGCAAGGGCGGCTGCAATTGCGGCACGTCGGTCCATAATGATTTCGAGCTTTTGCTTATTGGGAATACCCTTTTCCATCTCGGTCACAATTTTGCGGGGGTCCTCATCATAGGGGTCTTCATTGGTGAGAATAATGGCCTCACAATAGCGGTCAGCAATGGCGCCCATCTCGGGACGCTTCCAGGTGTCGCGACCACCACCAGTATTACCAAGAACACAAATCTTCGGCACGTCTTTGAAGGCTTGATAGAGTTTCTCGAGCGAGTCTGGGGTATGGGCGTAGTCAACTACGGCCGTGACGCGGCGCCCGTCGCGAGTGGTAGCGGTAAAGCGCTCGACACGCCCAGCAATCGGCGGTGTGTCGTGCAGCGCCCGGTCGATGGTCTGGAGTGAGACGCCCATTGCACGGGTAAGGGTAATCGCAGCCAGGACATTATAGATATTGAAGAGGCCAATCAGTGGTACTCGTAGCGTCACATCACCATAGACGAGACTCGAACCATCTTTGTGGAGGGTGTAGAGCGAGAGGTCGCGCAGTGAGTAGGGTAACGGTCGCTCGACGGGGAACTTAAGAAAGTCAACGCCGTGTTCGTCATCGGCATTGACTACGAGGTACCGCGGATGCTTCTTGCTCGCGGCCACTCGGGCAGCAATGGCGAGCTTGGCATTTTTGTAGTTTTCAAAGGAGCCATGCGACTCGATATGTTCGGGGGTGAGGTTAGTAAAAACAAGGGCATCAATATCAAGAAAGCGGTGGCGGAACTGCTTTGCTCCCTCGGAGGTCATTTCAATCACGGCGTGTGTGCAGCCGGCAGCGACCGCGCGAGCGAGGAAGTGTTGTACAAAAAACCGCCCCGGCATGGTCATCTTAAAAAGGTTGCGCTCTACTTCATCACCAATCATGAATTGAATGGTGGAAAGCGAGGCTACGTTCTTACCGTCGGCACGCAAGATGCGGGCAATCAGTTCAGTGGTTGATGATTTACCTTTGGTGCCGGTGACCGCAATAAGGACGAGCTTGCGACTCGGGTGACCGTAGCGTATTGCCCCCAGGAAAGCCAGCGCGTAGTGGTAGTACGGTTGTAGGATTTTAAAGAGGTGGCGCGGGATAAGACGGCGGAGGGTATAGAGTAATTGTTCCATACTGTACAGTATACGGTGCCGAGTTGGGCCCGGCTACTTACCCCGCACAGACTCCTGTTTTCTAACCCATCCGTCTAGCGATTCGATAATTCACGCAGGGCAAGTTTCACCAGTTCGGTCGCTTCGGTTGCGCTTTGCGAGCGGACGGCGCTCCGGGCGTCGGCAGCGGGGTAGCCAAGGGCAATCAAGGCATCGATGGCGTCGCTTTGAGCACGATCAGTCGGACTTCCCGCCAGTTTGCCTGTGGTGGTGCTAGGAGCCACGTGGTCGAGTTTGTCATGGAGGAATTGCACAATGTTTTCAGCAGTTTTCTTTCCGATACCGGCGAGTTTGGTAAGGAGGGAGGCATCCTTGGCGCGAATGGCTTCGGACAGAACTGCCAAGTCGGCCTGGCTCAAAATTTGCAGGGCTGACTTCGGACCAATCTTCGGTACTTCAAGAAGGAGCTCAAAGTACTCAAGTTCTTCAAGATTCGGGAAGCCGTAGAGGTCGAGCGCCGTTTCGCGGACGGCTAGGTGCGTGTGGAGGTGGACAGTGTCTCCAACTTCGTAGCCATAGCGGAGCGTATTCATATATACAAGATAGCCAACGCCACCGACCGAAAGAACGAGGTGCGAAAGCGCGGTACGTTCGACCGTACCTGAGAGGGAGCGAATCATCATATGATTTCTATTGTACCGCAGGTTGTGATAAATACTGGAGGCGTGAGCCCTTGCACGGAAGGTAGATATACGGTACAGTGCTGCCACAAAAATCAATTCGTATGCCAATTACTCAAGGAGCAAAAAAGGCCGTTCGCCAGCACGCCCGCAAGCGCATCTTCAACATTCGCCGCAAAAATGTGCTTGCTGATTCGGTGAAGGATGTCCAGAAGGCGGTTGTCGCTGGTGATGCAAAAAAGGCTCAGGAGCTTTTGCCCAAGGCTTATCAAGCTATCGATAAAGCCCAGAAGCGCGGCGTTATCAAGGCCAACACTGCCGCCCGCAAAAAGTCTCGCCTTACCGCCCGCGTCAAGGCGGTGAAGTAAGGAGACAAAAACCACCCCGCACAGCGGGGTGGTTTTTTGTAGTTACGAGCTGGCACGCGGTTCGACACTGAGGACTTTCCCGGTAAAGGCGTCAATCTGGACCTCAAACGGGGAGCAGCGCGCATTTTTTGATATAACACGAATTTCCCACACACGGTCTTCCAGTACGCGCTGGTCAGCGACGGGTTGTGAAAAGTCTGTCACGGTTTTTAATACAGCACCGCTGGCCAGGGCCACTGCTACACCCTCGGTTATTGGTACTGG
>CALRHO010000015.1 GCA_943359405.1 Candidatus Nomurabacteria bacterium | reverse complement strand
CCCTCTGCTATGATGCACGCACGTATGACCAAAGAAGAAATCGCGCACCTGGCACGACTCTCGCGGGTCGCGCTCACACCGGCTGAATTAGATAACTTTCATACCGAAATTTCTTCAATTTTGGAGTATGTCAGTGCGGTCAATGCGATGGCGGCAGATGATCGTATCGGAGAGCCAGTGGTGGGCTCAGTACATAACATATTTCGTGCTGATGAGGTGACAGTGGCTCCGGAGTCGTATACTGACACCTTACTTATCGCTATGCCGGCACGTGAGGGTCGCTTCATGAAAGTTAAGAAGATTCTTTCTCAAGATGAATAAGTTAGCTTCAGTTACTGCGCTGCGAGAACAGTTTCTTGCGGGTACCACTACGCCAACGGCGGCAGTTGAAGCAGCACTCGCACTAATTGCTGCCGAGGATGCAGATGTTCACGCATTTCTTGACGTGTACGCTGACGATGCTCGAGCCGCCGCCGTCGTCGCTACTGCAGCGTATGCTCAAGGGGGTGATGTGCCGCCACTCTGTGGTATTCCGGTCGCAATTAAGAACAATATTTTAATTAAGGGGAAACGGGCAACAGCGGGCTCTAAAATGCTGGCGCAGTATATAGCTAGTTATGATGCGACCGTTATTGAGCGTTTACGTGCAGCCGGTGCGATTTTTATTGGTGCCACTAACATGGATGAGTTTGCAATGGGTGGCTCGACAGAGAACTCGGCCTTTGGGGTCACGCGCAATCCGTTGGCGCGAACTCGTGTGCCGGGTGGTTCTTCGGGCGGAAGTGCTGCAGCGGTAGCTATGGGGGCGGTCCCCGTTGCTATTGGTACCGATACCGGTGGCTCGATTCGTCAGCCTGCTAGTTACTGTGGTTTGGTTGGCTATAAACCTACGTATGGTGCAGTATCCCGCTCCGGACTGATTGCTATGGGTTCGTCGCTTGATCAGGCTGGCCCACTCACACACACCGTTACTGACGCAAAACTTGTTCATACGATTATGGCTGGACGTGATCCGCTCGATGCAACATCTCACGATCTGCCAGTAACTGGCTATACGGCAGGTGAGTCACTGACGTTTGGTATTCCGCGAGCGTTTCTTAAAGACGGTATTGATCCTGATGTGATGGCGCACTTTGAGGCGCATTGTGCCGCACTCAAAGCCGCTGGTCACACGATAGTGGATATTGCATTGCCCCTGTTTGAGCAGGGTCTTGCCGCGTATTACATCGTGATGCCAGCTGAGGTGTCATCTAACCTGGCTCGTTACGATGGTATGCGGTACGGCCTTTCAGTGCCTGGTGATGACTTGCTCGCCGTCTATGAACAGACGCGCGCTCAAGGTTTTGGTCCTGAAGTCAAGCGTCGTATTCTCCTCGGAACCTACGTACTCTCATCGGGCTACTATGATGCGTATTACAAGAAGGCCGAGTTGGTACGGCAAAAAATGCGCGAAGAACTAGCCCAGGTATTTTGTTCGGTAGATATCATTCTTACCCCAACGGCACCGACCCCGGCCTTTAGGCTTGGTGAGCAAGCCGACCCACTCTCGATGTATCGACAGGATATCTTTACGGTGCCAGTCAATCTCACGGGTATACCGGCACTTTCGTTCCCCATGGGTGAGGTTACTCGTGGCGATGATGTGCTCCCGGTCGGGGTACAATATAGTGCGCCGCTCGGTGCTGATACGCGTCTGCTCGACATCGGTATGTACGTGTACGATCACCGCCTGGCTGCGTAAGCAGACCCATGGACCCTCATACTTCAACCATTGACCTCACCGCTACCGGGGCACCGTCAGTCCCGGTTGTTGGTTTTGATTTACTTTCGCCACTGATTGAGTGGCTGTTTAGTACCGGCCCCTTAGCTGGTGGGGTGGCTAGTATTGCAGGGATTTTAGAAATGCTGTGGTCAATATACGCAGTGTTGGCGTATATAGCTGCTGGTGTTTGTCTATATCTGTACGTCTATGCGTCGATTCGTAAAGGACAACTCGAAGAACTACAAGACGAGATTATTGCTAAATCAGAAGAAATGTATGATGAGCAGTATCGTACCGGTTCTCGGAATAATCGTCTGAGTGATGTGTTAGCGCACATAGCCACTGATAATCCCAATGATTGGAAACTTGCAATCATCGAAGCTGACATTATCCTTGATGACAATCTTAAGCGTGCCGGCTTTGCCGGTGCGTCGCTCGGTGAACGGTTGCGTAGTATTAGTCCGGTACAACTCGCATCACTTGACGATGCCTGGCAGGCACACAAGGTACGGAACCAAATTGCCCATAGTGGTGCTGATTTTGTACTCACCAAACGTTTAGCTGAAGATACCATTAAGCAGTATCGGCGGGTGTTTGATGAGTTAGGCGTACGGTAGTGTATGCGCGCACTTGCGTGCGCTGCGAATGTGGTGTACCGTAGTGCCACGCTAAAAAGTTGTAGCGTGGTAGAGTGTAGGGTAGAGGAGAGGTTTCGAGCGAGGCAATCATTTGTCTCATAACCTCCCTGGACTACGTGAAGATGGTAGAGAAGTAGCAGTGGTATAGCGGGGTAGAGGAGAGGTACCTCGGGAGGCTCATAACCTCCAGACCCCGGTTCGATTCCGGGCCCCGCAACAAATTTAGGAGCCAGACTACATAGGACAGAGTTGGCATCGAGATTGTTCGATCCCTATTCTGCCAGCAATAATATTCAGGCCTAATTGGACTAAAGGTATCGATAATGATTAGATGGCCTCAGATTCAGAAACCCGAGGAGGCAAGCATGTAAGTGTTCGATATAACTACGCAGGACGAAGTCGAGATAGAGACCTGGCTCAACGAGCACGACAAGACCTGCCAGTTCAAGGAACGCTCAAGCCAAGGAGCGGCTGGAGGACGTCTGTCCTATCGCTTCACACCAACCGGCATCGGGCTGATGAAGAAGGTCACGTGTGCCTGTGGTGGAGAGGTCAGGGTCGGCCTCAAGGATCTTTAAGGCTTCAATACCTGCTGAAAGGCCGCTTCGAAATGAGGCGGCCTTTTCATAAAGGTTCCAACATCGTCCCAGACTGCCAGCAATAGAGAAGGGCTCACCCGAAGGTGAGCCCCGATTTCAAGACGCACCACCAGGTGCTATTTGAGGTCTTTCGTATCCTCTTTCCATTTCTCGATATGCTGCCTGAGCTTTTCAGCGCGAGGCGACTTGACCTTGAGTAGTTTCTCGAGCTTATCCATATGGCGAACAAAGTTCTGCCAGCTCATAAGCTCGTCCGTAACACTCTGGCGCTGACCAAAGATTTCCCGCATCCTGCGTTTGGTGCGCGGGATGAGTGAGTAATAGATCTTAAGCTCGACTCGCGCGAGTTGTCGCCGGCATTTATCGTGCGTGGCATAAAGCTCCGTGACGAGACGAGACGGGACGCCGAACTCACCATGTAGAACTTCCCGGTGTTCGCCTGCTGGGATGGTCTTGAGCCTGAACTGACTCAGTGCCTTCGGAGCAGCTGGATTCTCACTATAACCATACATAGCATTTCTCCCAGAGTTGCTTTGAATATAGTGCATCACAACTTTAGTTTCGTCAAGCACAAAGTTCCAACATGGTCCCAGACTGCTTATACCAACTGGTGTATCCAAGTATTAACCTGGTGCCAATTCCGTCCTACCAGTGCAACATGAGAAAAAACACCTGCGTACGCAGGTGTTTTTTCAAGTGGTGTAGGGCAGCATGCAAAGCAGCACAGTCGTTCATTATCAAAGCCCTCCGGCTGATGTTTTGGTGCTAGCAGAGTGAAAGTGGCATGGGATAAATTATCGGACTTGCACTCCGTATTTGATAAACTCAACCATATGCAATGCGTCATTCTAGCTGCTGGAAAAGGAACCAGACTACGGCCACTGACTGAACATACCCCTAAACCACTGGTAAAAGTTGCAGGGAAAGCCTTACTTGACCATGTGGCCGAAGCTCTTCCGAGTGCGGTCGAGGAAATTATTTTGGTTATCGGATACTTGGGTGAACAAATCCGTGCGCACTGTGGTGACACCTACTTTGGTCGCACCGTGACGTATGTCGAGCAGGTAGAGCAGAAAGGCACCGGCCATGCGCTGTGGTTGTGTAAAGACCTAATCAAGGGGAGGTTTTTGTATATGTTTGCTGACGATATTCATGGCAAGGCAGATATCACTCGGGCCTGCTCATACACACGTTCTATGCTCACGCTGACCACCGAGACACCGGAGCGATTTGGTATCGTGTTACGTAACCCGGACGGTACGCTCGGTGAGTTTGTCGAAAAGCCAGTTCATGCACCATCTAACTTGGCCTCGACCGGCGTTTTTGTACTCGATCAAAAAATTTTTGATTATAAACCTGAGATAGAAACCAATGGTGAGTACTATCACACCAACATCATCAAGGAATATGCCAAGCAGTATCCGATTGCGGTTGTAGAGCAAACGCTGTGGATTCCTATTGGGTACCCGGAAGATATTGAGAAGGCAGAGCGACTCTTGGCTGGGTAGGTATGGTTTGTATGATGGTCTAAGTCCCCCGAAACAGTGTCCCACACTGTTTCTTTCGCTCGCACGACAAAGACCGGCAAAAGCCGGCCTTTTTCGTTGCGCGAGCGAAGGGACTCGGTCACTGATAAATTTCTTTCAGAAATTTTCCGCGACCCCACCTCGCTCGCCTTCGGCATCGCTGCGGTTTTCGAGTCCCCCGAAACAGTGTCCCACACTGTTTCTTTCGCTCGCACGACAAAGACCGGCAAAAGCCGGCCTTTTTCGTTGCGCGAGCGAAGGGACTCGAACCCTCGGCCTCTTCCGTGACAGGGAAGCGCTCTAACCAGCTGAGCTACGCCCGCAAACGTTGCACGAGTATAGCGGTTCTGGGTCTAAAGTTCAATAGCACCAGGAACCTCCTCGTGGTGTCGACGGGTGGGATCGAACCACCGACCTTGGGCTTATGAGTCCCACGCTCTAACCAGCTGAGCTACGTCGACAAATACAGGCGACACTATACTACAGGTATCGCGCTTCTTCAATGATACTCGCTCATGGCTGCAAGAAGACATCTGTTACAATACTTGGGTATGCTTTCCAAGCAACACTGGTACGTCATTGCCTTTTCGGGTGCGTATCTGGCCCTCGGTGGTCTCTACTTTGCGCGCGACTTTAATCTGGAATTTGTTATTTATGTTGCGGTTATTGTAGCAATCTTTGCCGGTGTGTTTGCTACCTTGCGGTATACGGAGTTTCCGGTGTGGATGTTGTGGCTCCTGTCTGTTTGGGGACTCATGCACGTTGCGGGAGGAGCCGTGCCGACCAGTGATGGCGTGCTCTTCGCCTATCGAATTTATCCAGTCTTCGATGCCGGTGGTGAATTTTATATACTCAAGTACGATCAAGTTGTACATTTTTGTCTCTATGCGCTCGTAGCACTGATGAGTTATCACGTACTACGCGTCCCTTTGCGAGTAGTTGGTTACACCTTTCTGGTAGCACTCGCAGCAGCACTTATCTCACTGGGGGTATCTGGACTCAATGAGATTATGGAATTCCTAATTGCGGTTAATTTGGAACACCATGGTGTTGGTGGTTACGAGAACGCCATGCTTGATTTATGTTTTAACTGGGCGGGGGCGGTCATTGCTGTAGTGCTCTATGTCATTTGGGGAGACCGCAAACATTTGGGTTGAGTTCAACACCTATGAGGCGTTGTTTTGGTTTGTTCTCGGGGCCGCGGCGTACGTCTTTTCTAGGTCTACCAGCTTGGTGCCCGCTACCTTTGTAATGTTTTCAGTGGCGACTACCTTGCTGCTCGGAGTTACCGACGTGATTGAAATATATACGGGAGGCTTTCTCCATACTGCGTCATGGCTCTTACATGGAAAGTTAGCTCTTGTACTCGGGTTAGTGGTGTCGGTAGTCTGGTATCTACGTTTGCGTTGGTATGTCTGATGATGAATTCCTAACAATTGTCGATGCCGGGGTGGCTGCTCTGGGGCCGGTGATACTTGCGCGGATGCAAAACGTGGCGGTAGTGGTTGCAGATGAGTTGACGCCCGCACAGCGAGAGGCGCAAGGGCTTTCACCTGATGAGGTACTTTTTGGTCTATATGAGGGGGTGCCACTGACCGAACGGGGATTTGTTGAGGAATTACTACTGCCAGATAAAATCACCATTTTCAAACTACCGATTCTGGCTACCTATAGCGACCCAGCCGAAATAGCACAGTGTGTTACCAATACGGTTTGGCATGAGGTGGCGCACCACTTTGGAATGGATGAAGCCGAGGTGGTAGCTGAGGAAGAGCGGCGCGGGAAGTGGCTTTGACTCTGAGCCGACCCGGGGATTCGAACCCCGGACCTACGGTTTACGATACCGTTGCTCTACCAGCTGAGCTAGGTCGGCTTTTGTCGTACGATGATACCACAACTAACCCATTCGGCGAGTTTATGAAGGCTTTTTGCCAGTGGGGCGCCGGTACGAAAAACAGTCAAGCACCCCGAGCACTACAATCTATTTTTCAAATACAAAACTTCATGCTACTATCATGGCCGCAATTGAGAAATTGCGAGAAGGTTGCTCAATAATGCCGATGTAAGAGAAATCTTTCATCGTCTGCACTCAAAACAAGTGTAAAAATTCATTTTTCCACTGTTTATCGTTTGCCGATGTAGCTCAGTTGGTAGAGCGCGTCCATGGTGGGTCGCAAAAAGCCCCTGCCCACGCCCGTAGTAATGCGAGCGTTGTATCCCGAATAACGGTTAATAGCCTCATGCAGGCCAAGACCGTGGCCTTCTGCCGAAGGCCCGAACGACTGACAAGGGAATTCCTCTATGGAATAAGATACAGTCTAGCCCCTCGATACGCATGAATGTAAACGAGGGTAGAAGCGAAGGACGAGGTCTCCGGTTCAATCCCGGACATCGGCTCAAAAAACAAATCACCCTTTAAATGGGTGATTTGTTTTTTTTGGACAGCAGGAAACCAGAGCGGTTGCTTTCGTACCCACGCCTTGTTTTTGGTATACTCGACCCTACGTATGACTACTTATCCTCAGGATCCAGCAGCACGAATTGCTGAAATTGATGCGGCCATGCTCGAACCAACCTTTTGGAATGACCCGAAGGCTGCCCAGGCTATGCTCAAAGAGCGAGAGGAACTCAAAGACGCTGCGGCGGGGAAGGGCAAGTATGATCGCAGTGATGCCGTGTTTACCATTGTGGCCGGTGCGGGTGGTGACGATGCCGAAGACTTTGCCCGGATGCTCGTAGAGATGTATCACCGGTATGCCGAGGGTCGTGGCTGGAGTGTACTGGTGCTCGATAGCAACGAGAACGACCACCATGGGTATCGCAACATTACCCTTCAGGTACGTGGTAAGGGTGCGTATGGAGAGCTGCGCACTGAGTCGGGCGTGCATCGGCTCGTGCGTATCTCGCCCTTTAACGCCAACGACAAGCGTCAGACCTCGTTTGTATTAGTGGAAGTGTCTCCGTACTTTGAGGAGGGCAATGCAGTAGTACTGCCAGAAGATGAACTCGACATTTCGTTTGCGCGCTCGGGCGGTGCGGGTGGTCAGAATGTAAACAAGCGCGAGACAGCGGTGCGCATTGTTCACAAGCCTACCAATATTTCGGTGCATGTCTCCTCCGAGCGTAGTCAGCAGCAAAACCGCGAGCGAGGCCTCGCCCTTCTTTCCGGTAAAGTGTTTGCCTTTACTGAGGCGCAACGCGCCCGCGAACTGCAAGGGCTGTCGGTAGAGAAAACTATGAAGATCGAGTGGGGTAGCCAAATTCGGTCGTATGTCCTACATCCGTACCAGTTGGTCAAAGACCACCGTACCGATATTGAGGTACGCGATGTGGATCGCGTTCTTAGTGGTGATATCCAAATCTTTCTTGATAGTGCTCGCGCAGTCACTTCCTAACGTGGTATACTTGACCCCGTTATGATCTATTTTGATAACGTCTCGAAGCTCTACGGAGATGGTCGGTCCGCAGCGCTTCACGAGGTTACGTTCCAGATCGCACCCAAGGAATTTGTTTCAATCGTCGGTCACTCAGGTGCTGGAAAAACTACACTGCTGAAGATGATTATTGCTGAAGATCGACCAAGTAGTGGTCAGGTCTACTTTGAGTCACTCGACATTCACAAAATCCCACGTTCGCGCCTACCACAGTACCGCCGGAAGATTGGTACGGTCTTTCAGGATTTTAAACTTCTGCCGGGCAAGACTGCTTACGAAAACATTGCCTTTGCGATGGAGGCCAACGGACGCAGCGATGAAGAAATTGCTGAAAACGTACCGCAGGCGCTAGCCCTCGTCGACCTGGATGACAAGGCCTGGAACTTTCCAAATGAGCTGTCTGGTGGTGAGAAGCAGCGCGTGGCCATTGCCCGTGCGATTGTTAACCAGCCAGACATCATCGTGGCTGATGAGCCGACGGGCAATCTCGACCCGATTGCGACCTACGAGGTGGTACAAATTCTCAAAAAAATTAATGATCTCGGTACTACCGTCATTATGACGACTCATAATAAGGGCGTCATCGATGAGCTCGGTCGTCGGGTGATTACCATGGACGAGGGACGCATTGTTCGCGACGATGAGAGTGGTAAGTACGTGCTATAGTCTTTTGGTATGATCACGGGTATTCGTCGCGTGGTAAGGGCAGGGTTTGTTGGTTTTTGGCGTAATGCGTACGTGTCGCTGGCGTCAATTTTTGTTATGACCGTCGCATTGTTTGTGATTGGTGCCACCATGTTTATTGAGCAATTACTCACCTCATCACTCTCGTCACTGCAGTCTAAAGTCGACATCAATGTCTACTTCGTACCTGAGGCACCACCAGAAGAAATTGACGCTATCCGCGACGCAATCGAGTCGCTCCCTGATGTCGCCCAAGTCACCTACCTCTCACGCGAGGATGCACTCCAGCGCTACCGTGACCGCTATCAAAACAACGAGATTGCTATGCAGGCACTCGATGAACTTGGTGAAAACCCGCTCGGAGCCACGATTGCCATCCAGGCGCGTGAGACGTCACAGTACGAAAATATCGCTCGCTTTTTGGAGGAGCAGCGTGAGCGCTCGGCAGCTGAAACACCGGTTATTGACGAAATAAACTACGCTCGTAACAAGGAGTCGATTGACACCCTTACCTCCATCATCGACGCCGTCGAGCGTGCCAGTTTTACTGCCATGGTGGTACTGTTGGTAGCGGCCGTACTGATTTCTTTCAATACTATTCGCCTCGCTATCTACACCTCACGTGAGGAGATTGGCATTATGCGCCTCGTGGGTGCATCCAACACCTTCATTCGTGGCCCCTTCATGTTGCAGGGGGTAATGTATGGTCTCATCTCTGGCGTGCTCGCACTCTTTATTCTCTACCCGATTCTCGTCTGGCTTGGTCCCCGCACCGAATTTTACTTTGAACTCAATCTGTTCACCTACTTTATCGATAACTTCAGTTACTTCTTTGTAACGTTGGTGGGGATTGGGATTGCGATTGGTTTTGTATCATCCACGCTCGCGGTTGCCCGCTACTTACGAGTCTAGCCCTATCCGCTATGAAGAAGTCTGCCTCCCGCCGCACCACCACCCGCCACCCTAAAGACTCAACTCGCCGCAGCGTTTCTTCTGCCTCCCGCCGCACCACCCCACACACCAAGTATCTTTTTGTTGTGGGTGGTGTCATGAGCGGTGTCGGAAAAGGGGTGACTGCGTCCTCTATTGCCTGTGTACTGAAGGCGCGTGGCCTTACGGTTACGGCGCTCAAGATTGACCCATACATCAACGTCGATGCGGGCACCATGAACCCGACCGAGCACGGTGAGGTATTTGTGCTCCAGGATGGTCTGGAAACCGACCAAGACATGGGCAATTATGAGCGCTTTCTTGGACAGTCCTTGCCGGCAAAGAACTACATGACCACCGGGAGTGTGTACCTTTCGGTTATCAAAAAAGAGCGTAATCTCGAATATGGTGGCAAGAACGTTGAGGTTGTGCCGGATATACCACTGGAGGTCATTCGTCGCATCAAGACCGCTGCCACCGACGCGAGGGCTGACGTTGCACTCATTGAAGTCGGTGGTACCGTGGGCGAGTACCAAAATATCCTTTTCCTCGAAGCCATTCGCCTTATGAAGCAGGAGGCCCCAGCGGACGTGGCGACGGTCATGGTGAGTTATCTCCCGGTTCCTGGCTCCATCGGTGAGATGAAGACCAAGCCTACACAGACGGCGGTGCGCACCCTCAATAGTGCTGGTGTTTTTGCTGACCTGATTATTGCCCGCGGTCCGGTGCCGGTTGATGATAAGCGCAAGGCTAAGATCGCGACGTTCTGTAACGTGCGGCAGGAGCATGTTATCAGTGCGCCGGATGTGGCGAGTATCTATGAAATTCCCCTCAATTTCGAGAAGGATAATCTCTCCGCTCGTCTGTGCGACCTCCTTGGTATCCGGCCGGGTCCCAGTGACCTCGCGCACTGGAAGCGTTTTGTTGCACGCGCCAAGGCAGATCGGTCCGAGGTTACAATCGCGGTCGTGGGTAAATACTTCACAACGGGTGATTTCATTCTGTCTGACGTGTATCTTTCGGTGATAGAGGCCCTCAAGTACTCGGCCTATCAACTGAACCTTAAGCCCAAGATAGTCTACCGCTCGAGTGCTGACTTTACCGACGGCAAGCGCTTGCGGGAGCTCGATCAGTACGACGGCATTCTCGTACCCGGTGGCTTTGGTGCTACCGGTATCCCGGGCAAACTCAAGGTCATTGAGTACGCTCGCAGCAAGGGGATTCCGTATTTTGGTATTTGCTACGGCATGCAACTGGCGGTCCTTGAGTACGCCCAGAATGTACTCGGGCTTAAAAATGCCAGCACCGAAGAGATAGACCCAACTGCCAAGGACCTCATCGTACATGTGATGGACGACCAGCGGCAGAAGCTGGCGACGGGTGACCTCGGTGGTTCTATGCGCCTTGGTGAATACCCGGCGGTACTACAGGCAGGCAGTATCGCCCGCGCTGCGTACAAGATGGGGGAGATAGTGGAGCGTCACCGCCACCGTTATGAAATTAACAACACCTACGTCGACCTGCTGACCAAGCAAGGGCTTGTCTTCTCCGGCACCTCACCTGATGGAAACCTTATGGAGATTATGGAACTGCCGAAGGCCGTGCATCCATTTTTTGTAGGTACCCAGTTTCATCCTGAGTTCCTTGCTCGTCCCCTCGCTCCGCATCCACTCTTTACGGCGTTTGTGAGAGCAGCGTACGAGTCAAAGTAATTTAGAATCTTCTATGAACAAAGAGCAACAAGCGCTTCATCAGTGGTTTGAGGGCAAGGGCTGGCCGTACTGGACGCCGCACGAAATCCTTGCGCGGCTGATGGAAGAAACAGGAGAATTTGCCCGTTTGGTCAACCACCAGTATGGCCCCAAAAAGAAGAAGGCAGGCGAGGAGGTGCAGGATTTTGAAGACGAGCTCGGTGACATTCTTTACACCCTAGCCTGCTTTGCCAACACGCACGGTATTAACCTTGATGCGGCGCTCGAGCGTAGTATCGACAAGGTCCAAAAACGCGACCAAAATCGCTTTTGACGAAAGGTATTTTGTGGTATCGTAGACGCGCTCGGCTTTTGGCTGGGCTCTAGAAACAATTAAATATTTGGCGGATCGTCTAATGGTAGGACTATGGTTTTTGGTGCCATCTATCGGGGTTCGAGTCCCTGTCCGCCAGCACGAGAGTTAAAAGCGCCTTTGTGCGCTTTTTCTCGTGCTGGCGGACAGGCGCAGCTTTCTGAAAGAAAGCGTGGCGCGGACTCGAAGCCTGATTAAGATACTTTAGGAGCGAAGCGAACTAAAGTATCCAATCAGGGTACTGAAACTGTAAGTTTCGAGTCCCTGTCCGCCAGCAAAAAATTAGACTACAAGTTATTTTAAAATATTGTCCCTGGCCCCCATTTTCTGGCCGCCGGAGAGGTGCTTATGATATAGTTAATCCGTATGAAAAAAATATTTGTGGCTGCGATGTGTATCATGATGATTTCGGCAACTACCTTAATGATTCCAACTGCAGGGTATATACATGCAGAAGAAACTGCTGTACCAGCACAAATGAGCACTCAACAACGCCAGGCTCTCATAAGTGAACTTATGGCCACCATAGTAAAACTTCAAGCGCAACTAAAGGAATTGCAGCGTGGTGAAGCAAAGAGTAAGTACTGCTATGGAGAAACCATGAAAATAACCTGGAACCAAAGTGAAGTTGTCGGTGATACTGTTGATATCCTCTTGACCACACCGCAGACAACCTTACGTCTTGACACCGTACGTTCATCAAAAGGTGTTTACGAATGGAAAATAAATCGTGATCACAACACTACCACTGGAGTGCGAGGTTTTGCTAATATCGAAACAGGTGATCTATATAAAATTAGACTTCAAACACTAAACGGCCAATCACCTTCCAGCAATATGAGTGGTTTATTTGAAATTGCTTCTTGCGGTGGAAAAAAGAAAAGGGGACAGGGATAATAAAAACTAGAAACCTGTGGTCTGATATCAAAATGTCAGAGAATTAGACAACACTTTACTTTCAAATATTGTCCCTGAGCTCCGGAGTCCCAGTCTCCGGAGATATGGTACGATTTAAATATGATACATACTCTTACGCGCTCGCTAGCACAAGGTGTTTTTGTATTATTTTTTCTGGTAGTGGAGGCACACTCTGTATATGCTGTCACAAACCATCCCACCGAAAAGGCACTAGAACGACATGAGGCAATCGTGATTGACCGTGCCATGTGTGGGAACGGTAATGATTTTTATGACGGGGGACCCGATACTGATACTCTTACCTATTCGGGCAAACGTTCAGACTACACAATCACCTTGTATCCGGATAATGGATATATTGTGAGTGATAAGGGTGCTTGTGTATCAGATACCGATAGTGTTATCAATATCGAGCGCTTTGCTTTTAAAGATAGAACGTATACACAGAAGACACTTAAGCCAGATTATGTAATGGCGAAGGGTGCAAATCTTATGATTGCAATGGTGAAGCCAGATATGCCAGTGCTCACACTTTTAAATAAAAAAGTGTTACCTCAAAAAGTAGCAGTTGGAGTGCAGTTGTGGGGAGCCGAAGATGTTAAAGAGGTACCAGAGCGATTTTCCTACACCGCAACGCTTTACGAAATTACCGCATCGGCTACAACTAAGAGTAAAGAAAAAGTAAAGAAGCTGAAACAAATCGCTAAGGGTAGCGCACCATTTCCAACATCAAGTTCCGCTGCGTCGTTTAATTTTTTGGTACCATCACCAACTACCTGCAATGATAAAAAGACACGTTGGTATAAGGTTGTTGTGTCAGTTACTGCTAAAATGAAGGAGGTGTCTAAATTAGATAATGAGTATACTTCCAGAGTGTGGCGAGTTGATTGTAGTACGCAAAGTGCTACCACTAAAGAAGTACCCGCATGATGGACACAGACGCGTCATGCATATCATGACTACAGTTTTGCGTATCCTGAAGGGGTGGGTGAGCCAGTCCTCGGTAGAGAAAAATAAGGGGACAGGCACATTTATTTTATGAAAGCCGTGGCATAATTTGTACATGGCACGGGCGGCTCGGGTTGATGTCGGCGGTCAAATATACCACGTTATTAACAGAGCCGTTGGCAGACTCCAGATATTTAATAGGGACGAGGATTATTTAGCCTTCCTGAATATTTTGCGTGAAGCAGGTCACACTAGTACGGTAGAGGTGCTGGCGTATTGTTGTATGCCAAATCACTGGCATCTCGTACTGTGGACGAGTGCGGATGGGGACTTAGGAAAGTATATGCATTGGCTCACTAACGCACACACTCGTTTGGTGCACACAAAAACACAAACCGTCGGCACAGGACCCCTCTACCAAGGAAGGTACAAATCATTCATAGTTGAGGAAGATATGCACCTTAAGATGGTTGTAAAGTATGTTGAGCAGAATGCTGCCCGGGCAGCCCTGGTAACAAAACCAGAAGAGTGGCGATGGGGAAGTGCCTGGCTTCGAACTTTTGGAAATGACAAGCAAAAGAAATTACTTTCAAAATTACCGTTTGCTACAGAAAATGATTATTCTGTTTGGCTTAACACTATTGATACTGAAAAAGAGCTTGAACAAATTAGAAATTCGGTAAAACGTGGAGCGCCATTTGGTCGTACGCAGTGGGTAGATACGATGGTGGAGAAGTATGGTCTTGAATCCACTATTCGCCATAAAGGAAGACCAAAGAACGGGTAATTGTCAGGTTTGTGATAAAAGATTAGAACACACAATTTACAAAATAAATGTGCCTGTCCCTTTATTCCCGATTGAGTTTGAGGTGGAGTGCGATACGTCTCGAACCGTATGAAGGGTGGAGACGGAGTACTTCCTCAATAAGCACTTTGAGCTCCCAGTCTTTGTCAGGTTTCTTCTCGCGGTAGTATAGGG